>JBQNBN010000004.1:0-52598 GCA_052169915.1 Treponema sp. | reverse complement strand
CCGCCGCATTCGTTGACGGAAAACTCCGCGCCGCCTGCATTGACGCGGAAAACCTTATTGTTCAGCAGCTGAAGATAGACAGCGATAAACAGAGCAATCAGGATTTTGAAGCGTACTTTGATAAAAACCGCGGCTTGCAGATACGCAACAAAGGCGCGGATATTCTAAAGATTGACCCTAAGACCGGCGAGGCGTTTTTTACAGGGAAAGTGCAGGCGGGCGCGGTAGAACTTGCCGATAAAGGCGTATTTATCCGCAATGGTGAGGTTACGGTAGAAAATAAAGGCTGGAAAGCCGCAATCCGCCCTTGCTCCAACGGCGTAGAACTCGCTATACTCGGCGGCGATGGAGGCAATATGACAAAAAAACAGTTGTGGACGTATATTTCCGGCGGCATTTTGAACTTGTTTGTCTTAGGCTCTGTTACGAGTTGCGGGGGAATGTATCAGGGGAATACCGGCGCGGTAAAAAATGGGTGGGAGAAGAAAGATGTTAAAAATAGAAGTTTTTTTTATGTAGCTGCCAACGGAAATAAAATAATTGCAACAAGCGGTAATTTTAAAGATTTAGCGACAAGTTTAGACAATGGTAATACATGGAATGTAACACAACATCCGCTTAATAAAAATATGTATCATATTACAAATAATGGTAATACATGGCTAGCTATCCATGATAATAAAACGATATTACAGAGTGTCGACAATGGTAATACGTGGATAGCAAAACCACTGAATATAAATAATTCATTTAATATTTCTAGTTTACGTTATGAAAGCAATATGTTAATTGCCACAGGGGGAGCGTTATTTCCACCAGCAAGAAAAGCGGCTATTGCAAAAAGTCATGATAATGGTACTTCATGGACGATAGCGGCAGTAAGTAATAAATATGATAGTTGTCAAGATATAGCGTTCAATGGAAGTACATGGATTGCCGTTGGTACTAATAGAATGATTGCTCGAAGCGTTGAGAATGGAACTACATGGGTAGATACCCCCCCCCCCCGTCAACAGGGTTTTGTCTTACAGGAATTGCATGTAGCGGTAGCAAATGGGGCATTGTAGGTTCTGATGGAACAATTTTAGTAAGCAATGATGGTAACTCATGGACATCAAAAGCAAATGGAATTAAAAATCATTTAACCGATATCGCTTGTAATGGGAATGTGTGGGTTGTGATAGGTGATAGAGGTATAATTTTAGTGAGTGCGGATGACGGTAATTCATGGTCTAGCAGAAACAGCCATACAGATTGTAGTCTAGAAAGGGTGATTTATAATAATAATTCATGGATTATTATCGGGCAGGGAATTATATTAACGTCAACCGATACCGTAGTATGGCAATAACCATAGCCCCCGCCCCCCGTTGCATTATCCAGCGGGGGATTTTTTATTACCCCCGTATCGTAAATCCGGCGGCAAGAGAGGCGGCTGGCGGTACACGGCTGTTAGCCGCAGGTGAGGGATTTTTCTTTTGGGTAAAAGTTTAGTACAAATGGATTGCATTCTTCCTGTTGATTATCGGCTAGCGTACCGAATGATAATATTTTTAAGATTGAATGAGGAAGATGCGTAGCTGAAGCAAGTCTGTATTTATCAGTTACATTATTGTCAAGGAGAGATTTAATAACCGTTTCAATAATAAACGGCTGTTCTTTGGGGCGTAGATTATTACCGCATTCAATTTTGCGTTCATTTCGACGGCTTGCCTCTGTAAAATAATATTCCTTTTGGGCTTGTGTTATCAATCCTAACCGCCTCGCCCGCATGATGATTGCAGCCATCGAAACGCCCCATGTCTCTTTCATTTTTAACAAAAACGGTCTGCTCGGCAAAATGAAATCTGCAATAAAAGATTGTTGCGGTATTAAAAATGCCGCCGCAAATAAGTCCGCTTGTTCTTCTAACATATTATTTTCCGACAACGTCAACGCATCTCTATCAATTCCGCTGTGTAAAATAATATGTCCGAGTTCATGCGCAAGGGTAAAACGCATTCTATCCCATGAAGCATTTTCATTGATATAAATATATGGGTGCTCCGCATTGATACACGAAAACCCATCAACTGGGGTTATTTTATTGTTATATAAAAAAATAAATGCGCCGCGATTTTCAAGAAACGTCATAAGATTTTGTATCGGCGCATTTCCTGCATGAAGTGATTGGCGTACATTTTGCGCAATTTTTTCAATATCATCATTTTGTAATGTATCGTATTCTATATCTTGCGGCATAAGGGAACTCTCTTTAAAAGAGACATACGAAGAAAGCAATTCTATGAATTCAAATGAAAACTGTTTAAGTAATTCCGCCCGTTGTTTGCCAATTTTTCTAGTGTTTGCCTTCTTACGATATGAAATAGCACAAAAGGAAGTGTCTTTTGACGGGGTATAGAAAAAATCAATCGGAAAATCAAGGGCATTTGCAAGTTTTAGTTGTATTTCATTATCGGGTTTTCTCTTGCCTTTTTCATATAGATTTATTGAAGCCCCTGTTATATGAATAAGACCTGCTAAATAATCAAGAGAAAAATCATTCCATAATCGCGCTTGCGTTAACCGTATCGGATTAAAAGTTTTCATGCTTTTTTATTGTAGAATTTACGGAGCAATTCCGATTTAATGTCAAATATAGAATTATCCGGCTGTTCGTTTATAGGTTGTATCTGTTTTTGCGTAGTATTTATACAATTTTCACTTTCCGCATAATATTCGGCAAGGTATCTATCCGGCTGCCTGAATATCCCAAATACTCCGTCTTTATCATCACCAAAACAAAATAAATAATAAAGTTCTTTTGATTCAGATTGTTGAAATGAGGGGTGTGAAAATTCTTGTTGTATACTCGGATTTTTTAAACGCTGGGTATCGCGATATATTGCAGGACGTGGAAACAGTTCTCTTTTTTTAAGATATTGCAAATTGCAGATAACTGTTACATCAGAATCAGGACTGTTTAATATCATTTCTGCATATTGGTATCCGCCTGCATTCTTTTTTATTGAAGTGTTTAGTCTGTAGAAATCCATAAAATAATTTGAAAGAAAGATAGTCCAATTTTCAGATTTTTTTCGCAAACCTAAAAATCCTTGTGTTATCAATAATTCATTTATTTGAGAATGCGACGCCAGTAGAGCATTTTTAAATAATGCTAAAATAGTTGTATCAATTTCTAAAGTCTGCAATATGGTATCCTCATTTGCTTAAATTATACACCAGATTTACATCTTTTTATTTATTTTGTCAACACTTACATTCTTACGACATTCTTTTTGCTTCTAAAACAAACAGTACATTATAAATCTCTTTTGCCCATAGCATTTTCCGGTTTATTTCAGTAATCAGCAAGAGAAACGCAGATGAGTAGTAAATATTTTTGTCATTGATTGAAAAAACAATATAATCGTCATCGGTTGTTATTGCGACATTTATCGACGGGTATCGTTTATGTATCATCTTTTTTATGCGACTAAAAAGTGCTTTATTTTCGTGTTCCATGCCGAAATAGTCATTTCCCAATTCCCAGAATGACTATATACGCGGAGGCAATGACATGAGCAGACGCAATAAAATAGCAAAGGTGAATATTCAAGGGACGGTAATAGAAACGGGACACATTCATTATAAAAATGATTTTAATGGGCATTATGTTCCGCCGCTGCATTTCGTTTTAATACAACAAGCAGGAATATGTAATTATATTGCTGTTTTGTTAGAGGTGGGGTTGTTTTCCGCAGGGTTTTCTCGGCAGGACACAATTAAAGAGCTGGCACGAGACGGCGGCGAAATATTACAGGATATTTTTTCACAACGGCGCAGTATTGCAGCATTAAAATGCAAGGCAATGAATTCGCGTTTCGATATTTTATGGCGGCAATATCGCACAATGCAGTTTGCGGATGACTGGCAGCCCATTGAATACGGCGAAATATACGGCAATCTGCGCTATGACATTTATCGAGCGGTAAGAAAATAGCACGATGACTATATACGCGGAGGTGAAAACATGGATATTGCAAAGCGTTGTAAAGAATTGGGCATTATCCATTTTGACGGTGCAGAAATGGCGGTAAAGGAAGACGTGCTAACAGCCTTGAATGCAATTGAAGCAAATATGAATGTTACATCCGACGAAGAAATGTATAACCGCATAAAAGAATTGCAGAATGCAAAAAATACAGGAATATGAAAAATATAAAGTATCTCGGAATGATTATGCTATTATCCGCTATTGTAATTTGCTTTTGTACGACAACAATTTTTAACTACAAATTAAAAATAAAAGAAATGGAATTACAAAATAAAACTGCATTAGAACTTCAAAAAAATATTATGTATTTTCAAATTGAAACGTTAAAAATGACAAACGAATTATTAGCAACGGAATAAAACATATAAAAAGGTCATAATAAGCCGCATAGCCCCTTATCATTTTTTCTTTTTCAGCCGAAAAAAAATTTGGGAGGAAATCTAAACTTACGAGGAACGGCATGAGACGGCTCAAGGATTGGTACACGTACAGCCGGAGAGGGATTATTTACGTTCAGTTTAAGGACAGGGAAACCGGTAAAAAGTTGACTGCAAAGAGTACGCATACCCGCGACAGGGATGAAGCGGCGCGTATCATCAACGAACTTTTTTACAATCCTAAAAGCGGTTTTAATCAATCGCAATGGGAAAAGCATAAGGCGCTTTTTTCGCCGATGATACAAGCGAGCGTACAAGAGTCCATAGAAAAAGCAATAAAAGCCCTGCCGATACATCTGGCGGGGGCGCAAAGTCAACAATCCGCAGGAATGCCTGCCCCGCAATCTTCTTACCCCGCAGAAATCCGCCCGCTTGCCGAAAAACTCCGCGCACTTACTTTTTACGACTTTCTTTTACTCTATTGGGACTATCAAAAAAGCCCGTACATTAAGCAGAAAATCCGGCTCGGAAAGAAAATCCCCAATCCCGAACGCTTTAATGTAACGCACTCCGAATTGCAGCATTATCAATCGTTTTTCACCGATACAAAATTGACGGACATAACCGCCGACGAAGTAAATACGACGCTGGGACTAGTTAAAAACACGGGCTTAAAAGACAGCACCGTATCGGGAATTCGCTATGCCTGCACCCAGCCGCTGCGTTTTGCCTATGAAAACAATCTTATTCCGCACGACATCACCAAAGGCATTACGCGATTTTCTAAAAAAAGCGCAAAAAAGGAAGTTTTTACCAAAGAGGAATTAAAACTGTTGTTTGACGGGCAGAAAAATCATTTTCGCCATACGGATTTTTTACTAATCAATAAATTACTTTTCAAAACCGGCTGCCGAATTGGAGAAATTTTGGCATTGCAGATAAAAGACATTATCCGCACGCCGCAGGGCTATGTTTTGGATATTTCCAAATCCTACAGCACAAACGGCAAACGCTTAAAAGAGACAAAAACCGGACGCGCCGACATGGTACATATTTCTGAAGATATGGCGGCGGAACTTTTAGAGTTTATAAAAACAAATCCTTTTCAAGCAAGTACGGATGCCTTTATTTTTTATTCAAAAAATAAAAACAATCCCAAATGGTACACATTAGTGTACAAAAACTTTAGCCGCGTTATGAAAGAACTCGGCATTAACCGCAAAGGGTTGAGCATTCACAGTTACCGCCACACATACGCCGTACAACTTGCTGAAGCCGGATATTCACAATCGGACTTGTTATATCTGACGCGACATGACAGCGTGAATGAATTGCAGCGGTATATGTCGCATATTACGCCTGAAATGGAACGCAAAAACAAAGAGGCGGCATATTTGTTTGAAAAAATCATCGCGTGAACCGCCGTTTTTAGCGCATTCGCATTTTCTTTTTCTCTCCCCTTAAAACCTTGCCGACGGCAGAGGTTTACCCCGTCATGCCCCGCAACAGTCGAAAAAGACAGAAAAACGGCATAAAAAATCATTTTTTTTAGAAAAATCGCAAAAAACTTATAAAATAATGTTGACAGAACAAATTTGTCGCTATATTCTAAAGTCATAATAAAAGTGTAGTAAAGGTGTAGGAAAAGCAGCACCGAAAAGAGCAAAAAACGCCACAAAAACGGCGTTTTTCATGCCTAAAACAGCCGTTTTCATGGGGTATAATTACGAATTCCTCATTCCCTCGCCGCCTTCAAGTACAATTTCTACGAGTTTTGCCGCGAGACAAAATCTCGATAGGGCGAGAACTCATCTTTATATTTTAAACTCCATACTCTTCCGCCTGCAACTCCCCTTGTCTTGCCGCCGCAGGCGTATTCGGCTAAAATGCGGCGTATGAAAGCTTCTCAGACAATCATTGCAACGCTGCGGGAGTCTCCTGCGGACGCGGTTATTGCAAGCCATCAGTTGATGCTGCGCGCCGGACTAATTAAAAAACTCGGGAACGGGCTTTATTCATATATGCCGATGGGACTGCGCGCGCTCCGTAAAGTGGAAAACATAATCCGGCAGGAGTTTGACGCGGCAGGCTGCCTTGAAATCAAGCCGACCGTCGTCGTGCCGGGCGAGATTTGGCGGGAGAGCGGACGCTGGGACAAGATGAATAACGAAATGCTCACCGCAAAAACGCGGACGGCGCAGGATATGGTTGTCAGTCCCACAGCGGAAGAAGCGTTTACCGTCCTCATGCGCGATACGCTCACCAGTTACAAACAGCTTCCCGTCATTCTGTATCAAATAAACACCAAATACCGCGATGAAATCCGTCCCCGCTACGGCGTCATGCGAGGCCGCGAGTTCATCATGGCGGACGCGTATTCGTTTGATGCCGACGAAAAGTCGCTTGCCGAATCCTATAAAAAACTCTCCGACGCGTACCGGCGCATTTTCAAACGCATGGGACTTTCCACGATTTCCGTAAAAGCGGACACCGGCGCGATGGGCGGTTCCGGCTCTGAAGAATTTATGGTAGAAAGCGAAGTCGGTGACGATACTCTCATCTTGTGTTCAGCGTGCGGATACGCCGCCAATATCGAAAAAGCGGCGTGCCGCGCGGATACGGCGCATGACGTAAACGGCAGGGAACTGGTCCCGACGGAAAAGGCGATTGAAAAAGTCCCGTGCCCCGGCGTTGAAACAATCAAGCAAATGGAAGATTTTTTTAAAATGTCCGCCGAACAGTTTATCAAAGTCCTCATTTACAAAGTAACAAACTGCGCTCAGGACTTGACGGCGGCTCCGGGAGCGGAGGCGTTCAATCGGGAGACGGGCAGCGCACAGCCGTATTATCCGGTCAGTTTTTTTGCCGTTGCAATACGCGGCGACCTTGACGTCAGCGAAACGAAACTTGCCGCCGCCTTAAAAGCAAGCGGCGTTGAACTTGCCGCCGAAGACGATGTTATCCGTTATTCGGGCGCGCCGCACGGCTTTGTAGGCCCCGTCGGGCTTACGAAACTGCCGCTTTTGGCGGATGAAAGCGTTGTCCGCGCGGGAAACAACGGTTTTGAAGCCGTCCTGCACGATACGGTAACCGGCGGCGGAGAAAAAGACGTCGACTTCATGCACGTGGAGCCCCTGCGCGATTTTACCCCGTTTATGACGGCGGACGTCCGCACCGCGCGCGCTAAAGACGCGTGTCCCGACTGCGGCTCTCCGCTGCACTCGAAAAAAGGCAACGAACTCGGACACATTTTTAAACTCGGCGACAAATACACCAAAAGCATGAACGTTACCGTCCTTGACCAAAACGGCAAACAGTCCGTTCCGATTATGGGCTGCTACGGCATCGGCGTTGACCGCACGCTCGCGTCGATTATCGAAGAACATCACGACGAAAGCGGCATCATCTGGACGATGAGCACCTGCCCCTACCACGCAGTAATCGTTCCGGTAAAATACGAAGGCGCGATGAAAGACGCTGCCGACGGCATTTATGCGGAACTTGAAGCGCGGGGAATTGAAGTTTTGCTTGACGACCGCAATGAGCGCGCCGGAGTAAAGTTTAAGGACGCGGACTTGATAGGAATTCCCGTGCGCGTTGTCGTGGGAGAAAAAAATCTCCCCAACGTGGAATTAAAACTCCGCGCAGAAAAAGACGCGCGCCTCATTCCGGCGGCGGACGCTGCAAAAGAGACGGAGAGGATTGTGTTAAGCGCGATAAATGAGCTTAACGCAACGGGGAATTCGTAATGAGGGATTGCGGCGATTTTTTCCTTTGACCGTATCTTGACAAGTCGGGGGGGGGGGTAAGCTAGGGTATTCGATGAATTTTGTCAATTCTTTTGTTGAGAAAGAGCACATTTTTTTTCGAATACCGGAAAGCTTTTGCTGTTCGCAATGGAAAAAACTTTCCGGCAAAAACAAATGCATGGCTTCATGCAAAGGAAGGTTTTAGATGAAGCGGAATAAAGCGATTTATGCGATGGGCGCGCTGGTTTTGACATTCGGCGCGGCGGTTATGACGGGCTGCGATAATTCAAAGGGAGTAGATTACGATTCGCCGTATGATAATTATCCCCGATATGTAACCGTCACATACGATTTGTCGGATTGCAAGCCGTCGGGATTGGATTATAACGATGACAAACCGGCGGAACAAACCGTAAAGAAGGGAGAAGCCGTCGAGCTAGCCAAAGACGGCTGCAAGAGCACGCGCGGCGGCGAGTGGAAAGCGGCGTACGTCGTCCACAAGAGCGGTAAAGTTCCCATCGGCTGGAGCAAGGACAAGGACGGCGTCAGACTTGACTATCGTTTTGGAGAGACGATAACGCCGGACAAAAATCTTACGCTCTATCCTGCGTTGACAAAATACGGGACAGGAGACGTTATCGACGGAAAAACAATTATCTTTGTCCGCAACGGCTCTACCGCAAGCGTTCAAACGGGATTTTTATTCCAAGGAAAATATACGACGTATAACGTTGCGGGAACCGACTGGAGATACATTACCGCCGATGTTGCATCCGCAAAGGTTTCCCAAAATAGAAAATGGGCGTCCTCCGCGCAAGACGTGATGACAGCCGAAGACATTGGCGCGGGTAAAGAAAACACGAAAAAGATTATCGCGGCGTATTCCGGCGACACGGAAGCGAATAACGCGGCGAAATATTGCCAAAACATAAGCGCGCACGACTACTTGCCTTCGCTCGCGGAATCCTATCTCATCTTTAACGCGATACGCTATAAAACGATAAAAGACATACCGACATACAGTCAAACGACAACGACCGGCGGACAGTTCAGCACGTCCACAGCTCTGTTTTGGACGTCGACGCAGCAGGACAGCGGTAATGCATACGCCTTGAACATGTGCAGCGACGACGTCATTGTCGGCGGGAAAAAGTATAGCTGCGGTAAATACGACTATTCGACGCACAGCGTATATACTTGTCCCGTCGCATATTATGACGACGACGGCAAGGCGATAGACTGAATTTTTAGGGCGGCGGGAGAGCTGCACAACATTCATCATTGCGCGAACACGCTTTTTACATAGAAGCCCTGCCCCGCAAGACACCGTTTTCCGCGAGTTTTGCCCAATGGCAAAACTCGTGCAGGCGGCAACTCCGCTTTATCATTCAGACTTATTTCTTTGCCGCCTGCTGCCGCACAAAACTTGAGGTGTGATTATGAGTTTTCAAGAAATGTTTATAAATGTTATCCGTAACGATATGAAAAATGTTCGGGACGCAGTCAATAAGATTGCAGGAGAAGACTACAGAAAGAACTATTTTGACGCGTATCCCAAAGGGCCGTATGTCTGTAAAGGCTGCGGCAAAGTTTTTAAAACACGCGCTGGCTGTACCATAGATCATATTGTGCCGCGCGCATTCGGAGGTACAAATGACAGAGCTAATTTGCAAATTTTGTGCGAAGAATGCAATCAGCGGAAAGGTAGTAAAATCGACGGTCTGACGGCGAAGTATGCGGGAGACGCGCTGCTTCGGGAATTGAAAAAGCTGCTCCATTATTAAAACGCCCTGAATTATCACGATATGCAAGGAGAATTGTATGGATTACGAAGAATCAAATAAGGAAGCTAACAGGATTATCAATGAGCATTTGGGATTTGCAATGGTTGCCGGAGCCATGCCGGTTCCTATCGTCGACTTGCTCATGGTGGCAGGCATTCAAATGGATATGCTCCGGCAACTTGCAAAGCTTTATGATGTCGATTTTAACGGTGAGAGGGGAAAAAGTATTGCGCTGTCGCTCATTGGAACGACTTTCGGAACAACGCTCGGACGGCTTGGCGCAAGCGCAGTCAAAACGATGCCGGGTATCGGGACTGCATTAGGCGTCGGTTCGCAAGTCGTTTTGTCAGGAGCGACGACTTTTGCAGTCGGTAAGGTGTTTCAGAGCCATTTTGAAAACGGCGGAAACTTTTTCAACTTTAATGTCAATGCGATGAAAGGAAAGTTTAAGGAATTCCTCAGTATCGGTAAAAAAACTGCAAAAAAGCGGCAAAATCACGAGAGCAAGGACGACATAGTCGGAACGATTGAAGCGCTTAAAGCCTTGAAAGATAAAGGTACAATCAGCGATGAGGAATTTGAGGCGGGGAAAAAGGCATTGCTGTCGAAGCTGAACGAGTAAACAGCGACGAGATGGATTTTAATGAGGTATTAGGAATGCGTAATTAGGCGGACTGGGGACTATAGCGTGATTGCATTGATTGCGGCGTTTACAAAAAAGGGGCGCGTTATCGGGAAGGGCGGAAAAATTCCGTGGAACATACCCGGCGAACGCGCCTATTTTTGTTTATTGACGACGGGAAACGCAGTCGTTATGGGACGGAAGACCTTTGAAGAAATCGGAAAACCGCGACAACTGGGAATGCGTAGTGCGTAGTTTGGAGATTATTCCGGGCAGCGGGGCAAGGTAAAATCTCTTTCAGTCCTTTTTCCGTCCGTCTCAAACTTCACGAAACTCCGCACAAACTCCTTCCCCCCCTACACACACATACCACCCTCGCCAGAAAATCCCCCTCCTCCGTCAAAAGCGGAACCTTACGGTGCATTTCTTCCGATAATTATACAAAAATTTCATCGGAGCGGAGGGCTGGGGCTTACAAGCGGAGGAAAATATGAAAATAGCGGTGATATACGGCGGGCGGTCAGGCGAGCATGAGGTGTCGCTGGTGTCGGCGGCGTCGATTGCGCGCGCGCTGGCAAAAAGTCATGCGCTCGTTCTGATCGGCATTACGAAGGACGGGCGGTGGTTTTTGCAGCCGGAGGGCGAACTTGGGCGCATAAAGCGCGACGAAAAAGCGGCGTTGACAATCGAAGAGGCGGAGGAGGCGCAGGTTTTCGTCGTTCCGGGCGGTAAAGGGCGCGCTTTTAAGACGGCGGCACGGCAAATCGATATTGACCTTGTATTTCCCGTCCTGCACGGAAGTTACGGCGAAGACGGCACGATTCAGGGGCTGTTTGAAATGGCTGACGTTCCCTACGTCGGCTGTTCGACATCTGCAAGCGCGTTGACGATGGACAAAGAAAAGACAAAGCAAGCGCTTTCGGCGGCGGGCATTCCCGTGGTGCCGTACGTCTGCATTCGGCGGAGCGACCTGCTCGATTCCGGCAGATATGACGCGCTGTTCAAGACGGCGGAAGAGAGGCTCGGCTATCCGCTGTTCGTCAAACCGTGCTCGGCGGGCTCTTCCAACGGCGCGTCAAAGGCGCGCTCGGCAAAAGAGTTTTCCTATGCGCTCATGGAAGCGTTTTTGTGGGATGACAAAGTGCTTGTGGAAAAGGCCGTTGACGCGCGCGAAATCGAATGCAGCGTAACGGGAAACTCCCTCACTGCGTCCGCGGAGAGCAAAACGGAAGGCGTCAAAGCGTATGTGCCCGGAGAAATTATCCCGACGCACGCATTCTACGATTACGACGCCAAGTATAACGATCCCGACGGCGCCTCGCTCCATATTCCGGCGGACTTGAGCGCGGAGATGACGGAGACGGTGCGTTCGCTGGCGGTCAAAGCGTATTCTGCGCTCGACTGCTCCGGCTTGAGCCGAGTCGACTTTTTGATAGACAAAACGACTGGAGAAATCTTCTTAAACGAAGTGAACTCAATGCCGGGCTTCACTCCCATCAGCATGTTTCCCAAAATGTGCGCACAGGCGGGACTGGACTTTAGCGCGTTGACCGAATTATTGATTGGGCAGGCGATTGCAAAATATCAAGCAAAGTCGAAGATTCAAACTTCAAGAGACTGATCGCGGCGTATTATAAGGAAGATTTATGGCAAAACAACCGCATATTTACCCGAAAGGCTGCGCTTTTTCGTCGCTTGAAGACATCGCGGGAAAGCGCATTACTATCATGGGACTGGGCTTAAACGGCGGCGGGGAAGCGTCAGCGCGGTTTTTTCTGCGGCACGGCGCGTTCGTAACCGTAACCGACATGAAGTCCGAACGAGAATTGCGCCCGACCGTCGAAAATCTTGTCAACGACGCGTCAGTCGACAAAAGCAGGCTTGCCTTTCACCTCGGCGGGCACGACATCGCGGACTTTGAAAGCGCGGACTGCGTTATAAAAAATCCCGGCGTCAAAATCGAAGGGAACCGCTTTCTTGCCGCCGCCAAAGCGGTTGAAACGGACGTAAGCGTTTTCCTGTCGTTCACGAAGGCGAAAATCATCGCCGTAACGGGCAGCAAGGGAAAGTCCTCGACGGTGAGCGCGCTGCATTACGGGCTTAAAGAGGCAGGATTTAACGCGTTTTTAGGCGGCAACATCACCGTCAGCCCGTTGACTTTCCTTGAGAAGACGGACGAGACGGCGATAGTCGTCCTTGAACTTTCAAGTTGGCAGCTTGCGGACCTGCGCGGGCGCGGCGTGCTCAAGCCCCGCGTTGCGCTCATCACAAAAATCGTGCCCGACCATCAAAATTGGTACGGCAATATGGAAGACTACGTCGCCGATAAGCGGCTCATTTACCAAGACCAAAACGGCTCTGACTATGCAATTTTTGACGCGGACGGAGATGACACCGGCGCGGGACCGAAATCCGGCGGCGCGTGGGGAGAGGTGTTCGCGGCGGAAGCGAAGGCGCGCGTTCTCCGTTATTCCAAGGCGCCGCTCAAAGAGGGACTGTACGGCGCGTGGCTTGAAACCGGAGGCGGGCAGGAAGGAAAAGTGCGGCTTCCCGCTGACTTGTCCGGCGCGGACGGCGGCGCGCGCGCGGAAGAAAGGGTATTGCGTTCCCTTTTGGTGCCGGGAATCCATCTGCGTCAAAACGTCTTGAACGCCGCGCTCGTTATGCGCGTGCTCGGCGTTCCCGCGGACAAAACGGCGTCCATTCTTTCTTCGTGGACGGGAATTGAGCACCGGCTCCAGTATTTTCACTGCTATCGGAAGCGCGTACGGTTTTACAACGACTCGTGCGCGACCGTACCTGAAGCGGCGGCGGCGGCGGCTCGGTCTTTTCCGGACGGCGCGATACTCATCGCGGGCGGCACCGATAAGTCGCTGGACTTCACGCCGCTTGCGGATACGCTCTCCGGCGCGGACGGCAAATCTTGCGTGCAGTCGCTGTATCTGCTTGCGGGAAGCGGCACGGACAAACTCAAAACGCAGTTGGACGCGCGCGGTATTCGTTATACGGGTGTTTATGAAAATCTCGACTCTTTACTGCGTTCGCTTAAAACGGAACTTGACGCAGACGCTGCACTGACTGCAAACGTCGTGTTTTCCCCGGGCGCAACGTCATTCGGAATGTTCAACAACGAGTTCGACCGCGGCAGGCAATTTATGACGAAGGTAAAAGCGTTGTTTACTTGCAGGCTGCCTTAATTGAGCGGGAGAGAAGGTTACTGCATTTGCAGCAGGCAAACTCGTTATAAAATTATCGCGTCTGCAGAGAGAAAGCGTTTTCCGTCGGCGGAAACGTCGTCCGTGATTGAGAAGGCGTATTTTTCGGCAAAGAGAGTGAACTGCCGAGCACCATTTTCTGCGAGTTTTGCCGCAGGCAAAATCTCGTGCAGGCGGCAACTCCGCTTTATCATCCAGACTTATTTCTTTGCCGCCTGCTGCTGTGCGCGGACAAAACTATGCTTGACGCGGGACGGCGCGGTACTCATCGCGGGCGGCACCGATAAGCCGCTGGACTTCACGCCGCTTGCGGATACGCTCTCCGGCTCGGGAGACAACGCGGGGCGGTAAATCCGCGCAAGCAAATAAACTCCGCTTCTCCAGTCAACCACCGTCATCAGTCGTCTTTCCATACGCCGGTCACGTCTCGCCGGAATTGTCTGCATTCCCGTACGGCTCCGTGCGTTCGGCGGCGGCGGAAGCTGCCAAGTCCTTCAAGTACTGCGTGTCGGCGGCGGTCTGAGGCGTTGTGCCTGCGCTTTGCAACGACTTGCGCTGCGTTTTCTGTTTTGCCTCTCGTGCGGCAAGCAAAGCGTGCGCTTCCGAGAGAATGCGCGCGCCTTCCGCCTCCGGCAGGCGTAAAACTTCCGCGATTTTTTCCGGCGCGGCGGCGGCAAGGTCTTCAAGCGAGGTAAATGCGCGTGTAAGCGTCCGAGCCCGCTTTTCTCCAATCCCGCCGATTTCAAGGAATATGCTGACGGTGTTTTCTTTTGTGCGCAGACGCTGGTTGCGGCTGGTGGCAAAGCGGTGCGTTTCGTCGCGGACGCGCTGCAGGAGTCTGAGGGCGTCGCTGCGTTTGGGAAGGCGTATCGGCGCGCTTGCGGCGGGGCGCCATATTTCTTCGTCGCGTTTTGCCAGTCCCGCAATCGGAATATCCAGTCCCAGAGAGTCCAGCACTCCCTGCACCGCGTTCACCTGTCCGATGCCTCCGTCGATTAAAATCAAGTCTGGAAGTTCGGCGTTGTCGTTCAAAAGTCGAGTGTAGCGTCTGGAAGTCGCCTCCCGCATGGACGCAAAGTCGTCGATAATGCCGTCCGTCGTCTTGAGGCGGAAGTAGCGGTAGTTTTTTTTGTCGGGATTGCCGTTGTAAAAACTGATAAGACTTGCGACCGGGAACTTGCCGCCGATGTGCGCAATGTCGAATCCTTCAATGCGGACGGGAAGGCGCGGAAGAGCCAGCAGTTTTTTCAATTCTTCCATCGCGGGAATGTCGCCGCGTTCGCGGAGACGGCGGATAATGTCTTCGCGCGCGTTTTCAAACGCCATATTCATCGCCGCGTGATGAAAGCGCGCGTGTTCAATGCCGTCGCCGACTAAAACGATGTCCGTATCGCAGTGCAGCGAATCTTCAATCCACTGTTTCAAAAACTCGACTGCCGCGCGGGTCGGAACGTAAATGCGCGGCGGAACCTCATCTTTTTCCGTGTAGTAGGCGCGGATAAACTCCGCCGTAAGTTCGTCGTCTTCGCTGCAGCTGATGACGCGGTGATTGTCGCGCCCGATAAGTTTTCCGCCGCGGATTTTGAGCACCGTAAAACTGACCAACTCGCCTTCGCGCGCGTGAGCGATGTAGTCGCGGTCGTTTTCGTCAAAACTTTCCACGATATTTTGATTTTGCATGACGGAAAGCGCGTTCAGTCCGTCTCTCAGGCGCGCCGCCTTTTCAAAGTTCAAATCGTCCGCCGCCTTTTTCATCGCCGCCTTTATCTTGACGAGCGCCTTGTCCCCTTTTTCCTCAAGCAGGGCGGCTATTTCTCCGAAAAACTCATTATACGCTTCTTTGGTGATTTTGCCGCAGCACGGCGCGCTGCACTGCCCGATGTGGTAGTACAGGCTGGGAGACTCGCGCTTCCTGAGCGTCTTGCAGTGCCGAATCGGATAAATCTGAAAGAGCGTATCGATGAATGTATCGAGCGCGCCTGCGTCCGGGTACGGTCCGAAGTACGTTGAACCGTCGCGCACGATGGAGCGGGTCTTAAACAGTCGGGGGAATTCTTCATTCGTAATCCGCAAAACCGGATAGGATTTTCCGTCTTTTAAGTTGATGTTGTAACGCGGATTGTATTTTTTTATCAAATTGTTTTCGAGCAGGAACGCTTCGTATTCATTCGCCGTTGTGATATATTCGATTGTCTTTGCATGGGAGACGAGGAGCCGCGTTTTGACGTCCTTACTGCCTGCAAAATAAGAAGCGAGGCGGTGCTTTAAGTTTTTAGCCTTGCCCACATAAATAACGTTTTCCTTTGAATCGCGCCAAAGGTAAACCCCGCTGGAGGACGGAGCTTTTAATGCGGTCTGATGTAAACTTTCGCGGACTGTATTTACGTTTGTCATTATGAATACTGAACCATATTCTACCAAAAAAAATATTTTTATTCTTTTCTTTTTGATTTTTTCTTCCGCCGCTGCGCTGTTGACTGCGGAAACCTACGTTTTAGGCGGCAAAGAGGGCTGGAAAGACAACGTTGAAACGACCGGACTGGTCAAAGGAAAGGGAAGATACGGCTATGAAAGTCTTGAACTCGCTTCCAATTCGAGCGGGAGGACGCAGAATACGGACTTGCTTCTCGACTTTGAAGGCGGCGCGTTCACCGATAAAGCGGGACGCTATCGAATCGTTGAAAATGCGCTTTTCCCGTCGAAACGGGCAGTGCGGGGAACGGGAGCCGCTTTAAGCCGGAGCCGCGGCAGCGGAATTAAACTTTCCGGCGACGGCGCAAGTTTTTTCGGAAGCGCGGGGCAGGCTGGTTCCTTTGTCATTGACTTTTGGATTTGCCCCGCCGTTATCGACAACGGAGAAACGATTTTGAATTGGCGTTCGTCGCGGAAGATTGCAGGCGCGCTCGAATATCAAGTGATGAGCGTTTATTTTTACCGCAACAAATTATTCTGCGTGTTCACCAATATTTTTGACGGCTATCTGCAAAACGGCGGCGATGTCGTTATTGAAGGCTCGTCCGTTTTAGTCCCCGACCGCTGGTCTCATCATACAATCGCGTTTCAAGAAGAAAACGGACTTTTGGAGTACCGCGTGGACGGACTCCTTGAGTACGTTCAGTACATTACCGACACGGGGACTGAAGGCGGCTCCGTCAATTCCGCCGTTATCGGCGTGCCTGCCGAACTTGAAATCTGCGGGAATTATACGGGCTTAATCGACGACTTCCGCATTATGCGGAGCCATGTCAACATTCGCAAAGATATTGAAGCGGAGCAAAAAGCCGCTCTTGCGCGTCTGCGGTACGAGGCATCCGGCGGACGCATTGAGTCCAAACCGATTATGCTGCAAGCGGGCTCAACGCTCAATTCGATAAGCGCGGAAACGACCGTTCCGCCGGAGACCGCCGTTCAATTCTACGTGCGTTCGGGAGACAACCGCTTTAACTGGACAAAAGACTTTCCGGCGTGGCGCGCTATTAAGCCGGAAGAAAAAATCGACGGCGTAACGGGAACGTTTTTCCAAGTGGCGGCGGAACTTTTCCCCGACGGCGCCGGAAAAAATACTCCGTCCGTTACGGAAATCGGTTTAAACTATACGCCGCTTCCCCCGCCGACGCCGCCTTTAAAAGTTGCGGCAAGCGCCGGGGACGGCTCCGTTACGCTTACGTGGAACCGCTCCGTCGATGAGTCGGCAGGCGGCTATTACATTTACTACGGCACAAAACCCGGCGAATATCTCGGCCGTATGGCAGAGGAAGGCGTTTCCCCTATTAACGCTGGGAGCGTAACAAGGTATACTGTAACCGGATTAAAGAACGGCGCCATTTACTATTTTGCGCTTGCGGCGTGGTCTAAAGCGGATCAAAACATACGCGGCGGTTTTTCAAAAGAAGTATATGCGCGTCCGGTCGTAAAACAGTAAAACTCCGAGCGATGTATAATAGACCTGTTCGCAGCCTTCGTTGTCGAACGCGTTTAATAAGGAAATGCATTATCGGCGTTTCCTTATTGTTTTAAAAATAAAATATCGGGTTCTAGTTATGGAAGAAAAAGAGATAGTTTTAAAAAGAGCGCGGAATGCGGTTATTGCCCGCGATTTTGACCTTGCGCTCAGGCTTTACAACACGCTGCTGCAAACCGATTCCGAAAATCCTGCCCTGCTCAGCGACATCGGAAATCTGTACATCAAAGCGGGCGACGACCGAAAGGCAGCCGCATACTTTTCAATGATTATCGAACTCGACCCCGACAATGAAGAAGCGCTCAACGCGATGGGCGGTATTTGCCGCCGCATAAAAGAATACGATGAAGCGATCGAATATTTAAACCGCGCTCTCCAAATCTGCAAAGACCGCGCTTCCATCGAATACAATTTGGGCTTCACTTATAAGTCGATGGGCAAAAATGCGGAGGCGATTGAATGTTTCCAGTCGGTTATTGCCGACAATCCGACTGACGTTTTAGCCTACAATCATCTTGGCGCGATTTACGCGAATCAAAAAGAATACGACAAAGCCGTTTCCGCATACCGGCTGGGACTGCAAGTCGACCCCAATCATCCGATTTTGCAATTTAACCTTGCGCGCGCGTACGAATCGACCGGCAACGACGCCGAAGCGATTGCCTCGTACGAAGCCGCGCTCCGCGCAAAGCCGGGCTGGAAAGACGCCGTAAAAGGGTACGCAAAACTGCTTTTGAAACGTCGACGCACCGCGGACGCGGCGGAGTTGATTCAAAATGCAGTCGTCCTGCACCCTGAACAGGCGGATTTGCATTATCTGCTTGGGCGCACGTTTTTGCAGCAAGACAATTATGCAAAAGCGGAAGAAAATCTTGAAAAGGCGAGCGCGCTTGCTCCCGATTCTGCAAAAATCTTGTCTTCAATGGCGGAAGCCTATGAAAACGACGGACGGGCGGAGGAAGCCTTGAACGCCGCGCTCAAAGCGGAAAAGACCGACGCCGACAATATCGACTTAAAAGCGCAGACGGTGCGCACGCTGCTTTCCGCAAAAAAATACGCGGCTGCATGCGAGCGGCTCAAGTCGCTGCAGACGAAAATTCCGAATGACGCGCGTTTTCTTGATTTGGGCGGGCAGTATTCGATTTGCGTCAATCATCCCGAACGTTCAAAGGCGTTTTACGCGCGGCTGGAAGCAGTCGACTCTTCGTATACGAAGCATTTGCTTAACGCCGCAAAGAGGTTCCGGCAGACGGGTTTGCTGGACGACGCGGCGCGTTATATCGATTCGTTTATCGAAAAGAACGGCAAGAACGCCGGAGCGCGTCTTTTGGCGGGTAAAATCGCTGAAGAACGCGGAATGACTGACGCCGCGCTTGAAAATTACGAAGCCGCCGCGCGCATTGACGCCGCTAATTTTGCCGCCAAAGAGAATACGGCGCGCGTTCGGAGCGCGATTGAAACGGAGCGTATCCGGCAGCAGAAGGAAGCGTTGGAGGCGTCCGACCGCGAAAACTTTGACAAATACGTCATTGAAATGCAGCAGCCGGAAGAACCGCTTGAGCAAGAGGAAGAAGCCGCTCCGCCTCAGCCTGCGGAAGAAGAGGCACCGCTTGATTTTGACATTCCTGCCGACGAGAGCGGAAACGTGCTTGATTTTCCGGAGCCGGAGCAGTCCGCGGACGACGCTTTTAATGAGCAGATGCTTGAAGACGAAGACGATGTGCGCGAACAGCCGGAGCCGGAAGACGACGGCATATTTGCCGACGCGGAAGAGGAGAGCGCGGCGGAAAACGAGCAAGCCGAAGCCGCTGACGATTTTACGGAAAATGAATCGGAAAGCGACGAAGCGGAAACGCAGCATATCGGCGATACTGCAGAAGCCGGAGTTGAAGCCGGCGCAGTACCTGAGCAAGACGAATCGGATTTTGCGGCGTCCGAAGACGAAGAAATACAGAGCGCAAGCAACGCGGCGGATAAAAACGACGACGAGGAGACTGCCGCGCCGGAAGAGCCGTCTGTGAGTGAAAACGAAACTCTTGCGTCTGAAAACCGCGCGCGCGAGGAAGACGCGCCTGCGCGTGAAGATGACAGCGTTTCAACGGACACGGAAGATTCCGCGCCGCAGAATGAGGAAGATGTTTCGGGAAACGGCGAAGCGGAGGACTTTGCGCTTCCTGAAGAAGACGACGCATCTATGTCTGACGGCGAGAATATTTGGGACGGAGACGCCGGTATTCCGCTTGCGGCGGACGCTTTATCCCGCGATGAAAACGACGCGGAGAATGCGGACGATAAAACGGAAATTCCCGCTGAGCCTGCCGTATCCATTCCCCTTGAACCGAAAAACACGGACTTTACGCCGACCGCCGCGCCTGTCAACGCAGCTCCGCAAATCGCCGTTCCCGCCTACAACATGAATGTAAAAGCGCAGCTTGCCGATGAGGACGCGAAGCGGCTTGAGCAAACGCTCGCGGAAGTTGCCGCAAACGCAGAAAAAGCCGTTGATGCGGCGGAAAAAGCGTGGAATGCGGCTCAGCATGCCGCGGACGCCGCCCAGTCCGCCGACGCCGCGCACCAATACATTAAAGAGATGGCGGAAAACGAAGACCTGCACGCCGAAAGTCGGAGCGGGCAGGAGGCGGACGGTGAGAAGCCCTCCGACGAAAACGCGGACAGCGCGCCTTCTTACTCGGAATTTATGGAAGAAGTTTCAAAGGCGCTTCCGATAATCGGCAGAATCTTAGAGAATAAAGACGACGCAAAGAAATACGAACGGGAAATCGCCTTGTTCGAAAAACTGCGCGCGATAGGAGACGTTTTGCCGGAGGAGCAAAAACAAGCGTTTTTGTGCAGCCGCGCGCGTCTTTTGCTTGACTATCTCATTTCCAAACTTTCCGGAAAGCCGGGACTGCTTGTTACTTCAAACGCGCTGAGAAAAACCGACGTTTTAAGCAGCATGATCAGCGATATTTCGGAAGACACAGATGAATTGGACGGAAAAGCTCTTGTTTCCAAAGTTTTTGCGGATTTGCGCAAACTTTTGCCCTATCTGCCCGACCAAACGCTTTCTCAGTCACTCAGAAATGAGTCGGATAAGGTTGTAGACAAGTTATAGCGCGCGGCGGCAATTTAAGTTTGCCGCGGCATACTCTACAGGGCGTTGCAGCTGGCAGAGGTGTTCTGCGTCATCGGCGCGCATTCAAAATCCCTTGTAAATGCTTTAAGAATCGCCCGCAATTCACTATACTTGCGGCATGAACGCTATTGAACTTGAAAAAGCCTACAATCCGAAAGATTTTGAAGAACGTATTTATAATGAATGGGAAAAATGCGGATGCTTTAAGCCCGCATCGGATTCCGCCTCTCCTTTGCACGAATCGTATAAAAAGTCAGCCGACGGTAAAAAGCCGCTGTATTCCGTCGTTATTCCGCCGCCGAACGTTACTGGGGTTCTCCACGTCGGACACGGACTGAACAACACGCTACAAGACATTGTCGTGCGCTATCACCGCATGAAAGGCGACAACACGCTGTGGGTAACGGGAACCGACCACGCGGGCATTGCGACACAGAACGTCGTCGAGCGCGCGCTCAAAAAAGAAGGCAAGAGCCGGAACGACTTGGGGCGCGAAAAATTCCTTGAGCGGACATGGGCAGTCAAAGACGACCATCACGCAACGATTGTCAAACAGCAGCGGAAACTTGGGAATTCGACGGACTGGGACAGAGAGCGCTTTACGATGGACGAGGGGCTTTCCAAAGCCGTGCGAGAAGTTTTCGTTACACTTTACGAGCGCAAACTCATCTATAAGGGACATTATTTGGTAAACTGGTGTCCGCGCTGCGGCACGGCACTCGCCGACGATGAAGTCGATCACACGGACACCGACGGCGCAATGTATCATATTTGGTACGAGTTTGCGGACGGTTCCGCCCCCGACGGTTCTACGCGCATAGAAATTGCGACGACGCGCCCTGAAACCCTGCTCGGAGACACGGCGGTTGCAGTCAACCCTGAAGACGAGCGTTATAAGTCGATTGTCGGAAAAAAACTCCGCCTCCCGCTCACTGACCGCATTATTCCACTTATCGCGGATTCCTACGTCGATAAGGAATTCGGCACGGGAATGGTAAAAATCACGCCCGCTCATGACCCGAACGACTGGCAGGTCGGGCAGCGCAACAATCTTGAAGTCATAAATATTTTGAATCCCGACGGCACGCTGAATGAAAACTGTCCGGAAAAATACCGAGGTCTTACGTGCCCTAAAGCGCGCGCCATTATAATAGAAGATTTGAAAGCGGCGGGGCTTTTTAAGGCGGAAGAAAAGATAACGCATTCGGTGGGACACTGTTACCGCTGCGGTGCTGTTGTTGAGCCGTATTTGAGCTGGCAGTGGTTCGTGAAAATGCGCCCGCTTGCAGACAAAGCGCTCAAAGCGTGGAAGGACGGCGACATCGTTTTTTATCCGAGAAAATGGGAAAACACCTATTCGCATTGGCTTGAAAATATCCGCGACTGGTGCATAAGCCGCCAGTTGTGGTGGGGGCACCGTATTCCTGCGTGGTACTGCAAGGACTGCGGAGAGACGATTGTCAGATGCGAAGAGCCGTGCGCGTGTCCCAAATGCGGCGCACCGTCAGACCGGCTTGAGCAGGATTCCGACGTGCTTGATACGTGGTTTTCTTCGTGGCTCTGGCCCTTTACCACGCTCGGCTGGCCTGAAAAAACTCCCGACTTTAAAACCTTCTACCCGACGACGGCACTCATTACCGCCTACGACATTATTTTCTTTTGGGTTGCGCGTATGATTATGGCGGGTTTGGAGTTTACGGGCAAAGCGCCTTTCCACGACATTTATATGCACGGGCTTGTGCGCGACCGGCAGGGCAGAAAGATGAGCAAGTCGCTCGGCAACGGCATTGACCCGCTTGAAATCATCGATGAATACGGCGCGGACGCCTTTAAGTTTACGCTCGGCTTTATGTGCGCGCAGGGGCAGGACGTTCTCATCGACAAGGACTCGTTTAAACTCGGAAGCCGTCTTGCGAACAAAGTCTGGAATGCAAGCCGCTACATTCTCGGGAACCTTGAAGGACGCGAACTTATTCCCGTCGGCGATGCGGACTTGACGGAACTTGACCGCTGGATTTTCGGGCGGCTGGGCGCTGCCGTTACGGAAATGCGCACCTCTCTTGACGGCTACCGCTATAACGATGCGGCAAGCGCGCTGATGGAGTATTTTTGGAACGAGTTTTGCGACTGGTACGTTGAAGCGACAAAACTTTCTTTTAGAAACGGTGACGAGCATGAAAAAAATCGAGCGGTGTCGGTGTTGTTAAATATTTTGGAAGAAAATCTACGCCTTTTACACCCGTTTTTGCCTTTCGTTACCGAGGAGATTTATTCCAAACTGCCGCTGAAAGTCATCACGGAAAACCGCGCAAAGGCGGGAGGGCAAAAGATTTTGTCGAATTCCGTGTATTCCTCTCTTTTGATAAACGCGCCGTTCCCCGATGTGCAGGATGAAAGATTCAATGCGGAAATCGCCGCGCGCTTTGGCGTGTTGAAAGATTTAATCGGAAAAGTGCGCGGCTTGCGCGTGGAATGCGGACTTGATCCCGCGTCGAAAATCAATCTGGCGGTGATGATAACGAAAGGCAGCGCGGCGGAAGTCTGCCGCGAAAAAGCCGCCGTCATCGAATTGCTTGCAGGCGTTGCGCATATCGACTTTACGGAAGAAAAACCTTTGCGCGCAATAGGGGCGGTCGGAGAGGGATTTGAAGCGTTTATTTTGGTCGATGAGTCGATAAACAAGGAGCAGCTTACGGCGCGCTTTAAAAAGTCGATTGAAACGGAGAGCTCGGCGGCAAAGAAAAGCGAAGCGAAACTTTCCGGCAAGTTCGCCCAAAACGCGCCCGAAGACGTTGTTCTTGCCGAGCGCAAAAAACTTGAAGAGTGCCGTCGGCGCATTGAAAAACTGCAATCGTATATGGAAAGTTTGTAGCGCGGATAGCCGTTCCGCCTCAGGAATAGCGTGCAGTCGTCCGCGGAAGGGTGTTTGCGGGGCGGCAGATTGGCGGCGCGCGCGCAAACGCGTTCATGGCGCGGGGAAAATGCGAGCGTAAACCGCGCTGCCTTGGCGAAGACGTTGTTAGCGTTGTCGGACGTGCGGGTAACTTGCACTGTAAAACGGAGGCGGGGCAATCGACGGGAGTTCAGCCTGCGCCGGATTGGAGCGGCGGCGTAAGCCGTTCGCGGCTTGCCGCGAATGGAACCGCGGAAAGCCGGTTACGAGTTACGGTTGCGCCCCTTGATTTATTGCGCATGGAAAACCTCGTGCAGTCGCCGTTCTGCAGCGTTTGCTTGTGATAAATTTGTAAGAAAAGAGTTGCATTTCGCTCAATTTATGGTACATTGGCGGCATTTGACGGAAGAGCGCATTGTAACAGGGGCGGCGGCGGTTGATACAGGCGTCGTCGCATAGTCGTTTTTTATGGGAGCGGAACATGAGAAAACACAAGTACGAAATGCAGGTTGACAAGCCTGACCGCATGGACAACGCGTCCATGATGGAGTTGAAGAAAATTGCGCTTGCGCCGTATATGCAGCTTGCGACGGATTTAATCGGCAAGGCGCGGCACGCCGGCGGCAATATGTTCCGCCACCAGATGGATACGCTGTCGATTCTCATCGACTACGGCTACATCAATGCCGTGCTGCTCAAGGCGTCGGTCATTCATGACGTGGTTGAGGACATTCCCGGCTTCGACGTCAATCGAATTATCAACTGCGACTCGGACGGCGAAGCGGTGTACCGGCTGGTGCTTGAGGTTACAAAGAAGGAAGGGCAGTTGAAGTCCGACTATCTGCACCATATTATTGAAGAGGGAAGCCAGTACGCTAAAATTCTTAAATGCGCCGACCGAATCAGCAATATGATCAGTCTCGGATTTGTGACGGACGAAGCCTTTATTGCGCGCTACTGCGACGAAACGGAATTGTATATTCTGCCGATTGCCCTTGAAGTTGACTACAATATGTATCGGGAAATTATCAATTTGGTTATTACGCGGCGGAAATATCTGGAAACGTGCGGCTATATCGAACGGCAAAGAATGAAGGCGCAGCAATAGGACTTGAGGGTGCGTTCGATGAGGAATTTTTATAAAGGCGGAATGAATATGAAATTATTTGTAAATGTGAAACGGATTTTTATTGCGGCGGCGGTTATTGCGCTGTGCGCGCCGTTGTTTGCGGCGGAAAAAGCGGGAAGCGTCAAAATTACGGTTCCCAAAGGCGCCGAGGTCAAAGTGAGAATTAAAACTGCGGACGGTTCTCCGGTGAAGGTGCGCGGCGCGGACAAAGTGCGCATTTCCGGCGCCGATGAAGCGCGGGAATTAAACGAAGACAAGCCGATGCAGACGCTCACCGCGACGGGAACGGAAATTACGTTTACCGGCGCGCTCCGCGAGTTCGATGTGAAAGATAACGGCTTCGTTGAGGGCGTCGACCTTTCCTGCTGTCCCAATCTTGAAGTCCTTTATTGCGCGGGGAATAAACTGACTTCTTTGGATTTATCCGCAAACAAATCTTTGAAGCGGCTGCAATGCTACAACAATCAATTGACTGCGCTTGACGTTTCGGCTCTGGGACGGCTTGAACTTTTGTGGTGCGGCATCAACAAATTGACGGCGCTGGACGTTTCCGGCTGCAAAAATCTGACGCAGCTCCGCTGTTATCGGAACATGATTGAAAGCGGCGCGACGGACGCGCTGCTGAAAAGTTTGCCGGAACGTGAAGGGGAAATACCCTCCGTTCGGGAAGCGCGGATTCTTGCGGGCGGAGATAACGGGACGAACGGCAAGCCGTCCGCAGCGGCTTTGGATGAAGCGCAAAGAAAGGGCTGGACAATCCTCGACAGCGCAGACGCGCCGGTAACGCCTTAGACAAGTTCCGCCGCACAAATAAAGTTTTGCGCGGCAGACAGGAGTCCGGCAAGAGACTGCCGATTGAATTACGCGTCATTATTCGGCGCGTAATTTTTTTATCAGCGAAAACCATATCGGTCCCGCGCCGTCTTGCCGGTCGGGAAGAATGTGATAACCGTGTTCGGTGCGCTCATAGCGCGGCGGCGCAGGGAGACTGCAAAACCGGTTGAGCTTTTCAGCGGGGAAGCCGCTTTCGCAAATATCGATTTTTACTGCGCCGGAAAATTTCTTCAAAAGGCGCGCAATGATTTTATCGTTTTCATCGGGACTAAGCGCGCATGTTGAGTACAGAATATAGCCGCCTACGGAAAGGAGCCGGTACGCGCCGGATAAAAGCGCCCACTGTTCAACGGCAAGCGACTTTATGCGCGACGGCGACCACTTGCAAAGGTGCGCGGGACTGTTCAAAACGTGGCGTTCGCTTGAACACGGCGCGTCGAGCAAAATGCGCTCATACGATTCCGACTTTGTCAAACACCATTTTGCGCCGTCGCTGCATGAAATCCGTATCCTGCTCCGAATACTCTCCGGCAGACACGAATCGCAAACTTTGACCAGTCGCTTTTTCCGTTCAAAAGAGCGTTCGTTGCAGTCGAGCGTCGCCTCTTCTTCCATCAGAGAGGCGAGCACGAGCGATTTACCGCCCGGAGCCGCGCACAAGTCGAGAATTTTCGCAGCTCCCGTAAGCGGCAAATGCGCCGCCGCCCAAACGCTTGCCGCGTCAAGAAAATACGCTTCTTTGCCGCCGCAGTTGAGCGTTGCGTATGCGCCTTCCGCTGTGAGCGACGCTTTGAGCGGCTGCCACCGCTCGCCGAAGAGCTCCGCGTAATACGCGTTAAATCCCGCTTCTCCGGTGAGCTTGTTTTCTTTTTCTTTCCGTTTTGCCATCGGTTCGTCCTATTCGAAATGATTTTTGTAAAAGTCGGCATTTGCCTGACGAATTTCTTTGAATTGCGCGGCGCGTTCTTCAATCGAAGGGGGACTGAAGTCAGCGATTGTTAAAACCGTTTTTGAGTCAATCGTTTTGAAGTCGAGAAGCCCGAGCCGGATTTTGAGACGCAGAATGCGCTTTACGGATTCGTCGATTTTAGCTGCAAACGTTTTATCTTCCCGCGCTTTTTCAATCAAACGCGCGGCAGGGAGCGCGAATCGTTTTTCGGAAATCATCACGCAGTTTACGCCCGCGGCAACTGCGCGGACGGCGGCCTGCTCCGGCGGAAAACCGTTTTGCGCAATCGCCGCCATAAAAATATCGTCGGAAAAAATGACGCCGTCAAAATTAAAGCCGTGCCGGAGACGCTCCAAAATCCAATATTCGGAAAAACACGCGGATTGAGCGCCGCCTGCGGCAAGCGTGCGCGCGTGAGACATGAGAACGGCGGACGGACGGAGCGCGCACAGCTTTTCAAAGGGAATGAGCATCGCTTCCAATTCCTCTTGCGTTGCGCGTATCGCAGGCAGTCCCGAATGCGGGTCGGTGTTCGTGCTGCCCGGAAAATGTTTTAAGACCGCTGCGACGCCGTTATTTTCATGCGCGTTGACTGCAGCGCGCACGAATGCGATTACCGCTTCCGCGCGCCCGAAACTTCTATCGTCCAAAAATACGCGGTTATCGTCCGTAAGGATTTCCGCGACCGGCGCGATGTTCATGTGAAAGCCGAGCAAGCGCATTTGCCGCGCCTGCATTGAATACAGCGCGTACGCTTCGGCAGCGTTAAGGCGCGCGGCAACTTCTTTTGCGGACGGCAGAGGCGCATTAACCGCGCGAAGTCTGCTTACGTTCCCGCCCTCGTGGTCGACGGCGATGAGCGGAGGAATTGCGCTACGTTCGCGGCAGGCGCGCATAATCGAGTCCGTGAAACGCATGATTTTTTCAGGCGTGTCCGCAAGGTTATACGAAAAAAATAAATAGCCGCCTGCAATCAGCGCGCCTCCTTCTTGCCGCTTGCCGTAAAGCTCTCCCGTGCGTTCGACCGGCGTGAAAATTGCGTCGCCTTCGAGGTTCGTCATAAAGATTTGCGCCGCTTTTTCTTCGAGCGTCATACTGTCCACGAATGCGTTAATGGCAGCGTCTTGTTCTTTTTGAAGAGAGACGACTTCCGACTGAATTGCGGCTGCCGAACGGCGCATTGCCCGCTCGCGTTTTGCCTGCGGAGCGGAAGTTGATTGCGCGCATGAAATAAAAACCGCCGACAGCGCAAACAATGCCGCCGGACGGATAAGACTGCGTTTTTTCATTGTGTGAGAATTATAACGAATTTTGCACTTAATCGGTATTGTCAATAATTAGGAATACGTAGTTCATAACTCTTAATTTCGCATTTCCAATTATGAATTATTTATGCGCTCCACTGTTCGCTTTCTCTCTGCAGCCGATACATCTCTCTATAAATGCCGTCTTTCTCCATCAGCTCGGCGTGGGTACCGGTTTCGGAGATTGTCCCCTTGTTGAGCACGATAATCTTGTCGGCATTTTCTACGGTGCGCAGGCGGTGCGCGATGACAATAACCGTCTTTCCTTTTATCAGTGTACCGATAGCATGCTGAATGAGCGTTTCGTTTTCCGGGTCGAGGGCGGCGGTCGCTTCATCCAAGAGGATAACCGGTGCATCTTTTAAGAGGGCGCGGGCGATGGAAAGCCGCTGACGTTCCCCGCCTGAAAGGGTGTAACCGTTTTCGCCGATTTCCGTGCCGTAGCCGTGCGGCAGCTTTTCGATAAACGAATCGCACTGCGCAGCCTTCGCGGCGGCGAGCACTTGTTCCCTCGTTGCGTTCCGGTTGCCGATTAAAATATTGTTGTACACCGTGTCGTTAAAAAGCACGACATCTTGGAACACAATCGAAAAGGCACTGAGCAAGGTTTCGGGGTCTACGGTAGAAACATCGACGCCGCCGACGCTTACCGTACCCGATGAAGCGTCCCAAAAGCGTGCAGCCAAGCGAGCAATCGTAGACTTTCCGCAGCCGGAGTGTCCGACAAGGGCGGTAATTTCGCCCTGCTTTGCGGTAAAACTGATATTGCTCACTGTATCTTCGCCATCCGCAGTTTTGCCACCGCTCGGTTCATTATACGAAAACGACACATTATCGTAGCGAATGTCGTACCCGTTAGGTTTAAAACTTTCACTTCCCGTTTGAGCCGGATAATTGACAATCGCCTGTTTGCGCTCAACCGCAATCAGCATAAAAAAGAATTCGCCGAGCAGCATAAACACCGTCGTCAGCGGATCGAAGATACGGCAGGAAACCAGTAAAAAGACAATGTATGTTACCAGTTCGATGCTGCCCTGCGACAAGAGGTACGCTCCGTAAGAAATCACCAGCGGAAAGCCGAAGCGGATAAGCGCTGCCATACCGAAAATAAGCGCACCCATCGACGCTTCCATTTTGAGTGCCGTGCTCGTCGTTGCGGTAATATCGGCTTTGAGCTTTTGCACATACTCAGCTTTTTTATCGGAAGACTTTAACACCTTGACATTTTCGATCATCTGTTGGAGCGAATCGTATATCGCATCTTTGCGCACAATGACGCTTTTCATCTTTTTCTCCGACAGCCTGCGGCAGCCGACGATGATAGAAAATCCTGCAAAGGCGCACACAAACAAGGCAATCGTCATCCGCCAATCCAAAAACGCTAAAAGAGCCGCTGCAATCAAAATGGAAATAATACCGCCGAACATTTCCGGCACGGCATTGGCAAGCGACTGTTCAATCGTCGTAACATCGTTCAAAAGCGTCGAGGTCAAATACGACAAATCCTGCCTGCCGAAATACGACAGCGGAAGCTTTCGAAGCGATTCGGCAAGCGAAATGCGCACATTCGCCGCTTCTTCATACGCGCCGTTGTACATTCTGCCGTATTTCAGCTTTTCAAGGGAAAACAAAACGGCAATCATCGCGATCCCGGCTGCCGAAATAGCCCACACATTCGGCGCCTGAAATCCCTGCTGCATAATGCGTGCCAAAAAATACTGCAGCACATACAGCGAAAGAGCCAACGGAATCATCAAAAACAAATTGATGATAACCCCGAGAGTAACCGACAAACGCAAGTTCCGCGTTCCCGCATTCGATAAAGCAAAAAATCTTTGTAACATAAAACCTCCAAAAAAAGTCAATGAGGAAATCGGTAAGCAGAGCTTACTCTCAATTTCCGATGTTGACTTTTTTACGCATTTTCGCAACGCTTTAGCGTGAGAAAGTGCAATCAATAGCGCGATGTTTTAGGCACCAGCCTAAAACTCGAAGTTGAAGCGAGCGGCGCCATTTGTGCCGTGAGCTTCAACCAGCCTCCTGTACGTTTATTTTAATTTCTTTATTGCCCTGTTTTCAACCAATGTTTTCATTTGCGTAATAGCCGTTTTGTTGAGCTGAATGAGCCGTTCACTTTGCGAAAGGCCTTGTTTTATGAGCAGGGCATTTATGCTTTCCAAATTGCTGAGCACTACCAATTGTTCGAGTTCGGCAGAGTCTCGTATGTTGCCGCTTTTGTCCGGATTACGCTCCCGCCATTCTTTTGCGGTAAGCCCGAACAATGCCGTATTAAGCAAGTCCGCCTCGTCGGCATAGATAAGAGCCGCCTGACGCTTGCTTACCTCTTTCGGGATAAGCGTCTCTTTTATCGCATCGGTATGGATGTGATAATTGATTTTTGCAAGAGTACGCTGCAAGTTCCATTCAAGTTTGAGGCGGTTGTTTTCGTCTTCTTTGAGCCGCTGAAATTCTTTGATGATATAGAGCTTAAACTCTATCGATATCCACGAGGCGAACTCTAAGGCGATGTCCTGATGAGCGAAGGTTCCTCCATTGCGTCCCGATTTAGAAACTATGCCGATGGCATTGGTGGCTTCTATCCATCGTTTGGGTGTAAGAACAAAGCTGTTTAATCCTGCCTGTTTTCTAAACCCCTCGAATTCGAGGGGTTTAAAATCGGGATTGTTTATCATTTCCCAAAAGCCCAGCAATTCTACCGTATTACGATTCCGCAGCCAATTCTGTATGATAACGTCAATATGCTCAGGGTCTTTGTACCGAGCAATATCCGTCAGCGAAATGTAATCGTTGTTTTCATGTTTATAAATTACGATTTCATTTCCCTGTACGTTTATTTTTCTGTTCTTTGCCATTTCCCTTTTCCTTTTGCGTATCCTGCAATTACCAATTATCCATTATCGCATGCCCCATTATTTCAAACCTTCCACTCGATGCCTTTTTGGAAGTTGTCCCACATACTTGCGTACAAGCCCTTTTGCGCGAGCAGTTCGGTATGTTTTCCTTCTTCCGCAATTTTGCCTTCGTTGATGACGCAGATTTTATCGGCATTCACGACCGAAGAGAGGCGGTGCGCAATCATGATGACGGTTTTGTCTTTGAGCAGCACGTCGAAGGTCTTTTTGATTTTGTGTTCGTTTTCGGCGTCGGCAAAGGCGGTCGCTTCGTCAAGCACGATAATCGGTGCATCCTGCAAAAGGGCGCGGGCAATGGCAAGCCGCTGCGCTTCTCCGCCTGATACATAGGTGCCCTTGGTGCCGTACACGGTATCGATGCCGGCAGGCAGTTTTTCGATAATGTCCATACACTCGGCTTTGCGCAGGGCTTCCGTCACCTCTTCGCGGCTTGCGTCTTTTTTGCCGTAGCGGATGTTTTCTAAAATGCTTTCTTTAAAGAGCTTATTTTCTTGGAACACGAAACCGACGATGCGCAAAAGGTCGCTTGTTTTAATATCGCGGATGTCGACGCCGCCGATGCTGATAGAGCCTTCATCAACTTCCCAAAAGCGGCCGAGCAAATTAACGAGCGTGGTTTTTCCGCCGCCTGAAGGGCCGACCAGTGCAGTCAGCGAATGTTCGGGGATGTTCAGTGTGGTACCGTTTACCGCCGTGCGGCTTTTTGCGCGCCCTTCGGAGAAGCCGGAGCCGGCTTTTTCCGCAGATATCGCCGTTTCCGTTTTGTACGAGAAGACCACGTCCTTAAACGCAATATCGTACCTTTCCGGCAGCGCGGAGCTTTCCGGTTCTTTTATCCGCGGAGCGTGCAAAATATCCTCAATCCGGTTGAGTGCGTCGTTCGACTGCTGGTTGAAGGAATTGGCATACATGATTTTCATCAGCATGGTGTAGGTAACCGGCGCAAAGGCAAGGTAAAACACAAAGCTGTAAAAAAAGCGCGGGTCGAGCGTCTCCGTTCCGGCTATCAAAAGCGCGGCAGGCAGCAAGAATAAAAAACCTGCTTTAATGAGCGCGAGGAAAATCGAATAGCCGTTTTCCCACGATATCGAATATTTGTGCACGAACTCCTTGTAGTTCATAATCGAAGTGTAGAAGTTTTTAAAATAATACACGGACTGATTAAAGGTTTTTATAACCGAAATACCGCGCACGTATTCGGTACCCGCATTATTCATCTGCTCAAGCGCGTCTTCGTACTTTTGCATAAAGCCGGAGTTCGAGCTGATCCGCATTAAAACCGCTTGCAGCACGAACGCAAGCACGAGAGGCAATAGGGACACCAGCCCCAGCCGCCAATCGAATACCAGCATGAGGGCGAGTATCGCAAAAGGAGATACCATATTTTGCGCGGTATCCGGCAAATTGTGCGCAATCAGCGTTTCAAGCTGATTGACGTTTTTTTCAAACACCTTGCGTACCTTGCCGCTTACATGCGTGATGTGCCAGCCGACGGGAAGCTCTGCAAGCGTTTCGGTCATCATGATCGAAAGGTTTTCCTGAATGGTAAACGCCGTTGCATGCGAAAGCATGAGCGCCGCATAATAGAGCACAAAACCCGCCGCAGCCGAGCCGACCGCCCACAGTCCGTAGCGTACGAGGGAGGCGGCGTTTACCGCTTCTTTTGCCGCAACAGACGAAATCACATCACGCATCACAAAAAATACCATGATGTACGGCACAAAACCTGCCAGCGCGCTCAAACCTGAAAGCACGAGTGACAGCGACAACAGACCTCTGCTCTTTCCCGCATAGCTTAAAAGCCGCTTGACTGTCTTCTGCTTGGCAGGGTCCCGTTCAGCGTTTTGCTGTTTTACCGATTTTTTGTCCCGCGCCGAATTTTCAGCCGGTTGTTGTGTATCGTTCATAAACACCCCTTTCTTAATCAATCTGCAATATTTAATGATTCATTATATATACAAAATACCCTCATCACAAATTCCGCATTTCTCATTATCAATTCCGTCGTTCCCTTCCTCCTGCGTCTCAGCTTCCGCCAGTCCAAACGCCGTGCGCTGCCTCTGGATAATTCCGCATTATCCATTCCGCATTACCAATTCTCATAGCCCCGTCCTTTTCAGTTCCCGTACGTGTTCAAGGTACACGCCGGTAATATCCAATCCGCCCCTCGGAGCGCGGCGAAGGTCTACGATGTCGGCATGCGAGATACCGCGGAGTCCTTTGCTTTCTATGACGCCTTTGAAAGTCCCCCGCATTGCCGATTCGACGGGAACAAGCCCGTCATTGTCGCCGTCGGTGCATTTGATGAGCGGAAACGTAAAAAAGAACAGCAAGTCGCTGAAAGGATTTTTCATCTTTGCCGCATAACTGAAGTACCGCACGGCAGGATTGTCGGGATTTTGGACGTTGAACTTTTCCATGTTTTCGGAATTGAGTTCCGTAACCGTCTTTTTGAATTGCGGATCCGCGTCGCCCCGTAATCTGAAATACGCGTTGACGAATGGATTGGCGGCGGACAGAGCAAAAGGGATGCGGCAGGCAAGATCCAGCGCCTTAACGCCCCTATGAGGAGTGGAAAACGTAGTAAGCGACGCCGTGTGAGACGCCGCTTGGAGCGTCGAAATAAGATAGCGGGCTTCGATACCGCCTTTGGAATGGGCGATGATATTCACTTTTTCGATTTTTTCATTTTTGATGAGCTCATCGAATCTTTCTTTGATTTTCGCAGCATTGTCCCGGACGGTTCCGACGCAGCCGTGATTGCTGAAATAAACTTCCGCCCCGTGAGCTTTTAGGAGGTCGGTTATCCGTCCCCAATACGAATAGAAAGGAGAATCGTCCCGAAAACCCATGCCGTGAACAAAAAACAGCGGATAGCGCGTTCGGCAATCGGTGCCGGAAATATCTGCTGAAAGATTTTTTTCCATAAACAAAGATTACCGTTTTTTGAACGATTTTTGAATAAGGACTCGGACAAGACACAGGCGAGGCTCGGACGCTGACTGTCAAAACGCCATTCTTTGCCGCCCGATAATTATTTATAATTCGGAGCGAACAGCGCAGTCAGTTTCTTTTTAGCGATATTCGCTTCAATCTTAAAGAAAATTACGGCTATGGCGGCCACAAAAATCAACACGCCGAGAGAACCAAGAGCCACTGCAATATTCTTTTCCGCAAGAAAGTCCATCACAACCCCATAGAGGAGAACGGAGATAGGAATAACAGCGGAGATTTTTACAAAAAGAGGCAGGCGCAGCGTAATATTGATTTTCGTTCCGCTTCCCAGCCGTTCAAGCTGCCCGACAATCTCCGGCAAGAAAGTATTGCGGTAATGTATTTTTCGCCGGACTTTAAACGACGACTCTTCAAGTTTGCCGATAAAATATTTTCCGTCCGTCTCCAAATGAAAAATCGAGCGCGGAACATAGGTGTTTTCTTCCATAATTCTCATTACTTCCCTTTCCGAATAGCGCGATTCAATCTCAAATTGCATTTTCTCTTCCTTAAATATGTCTTTCCGGCAGATTGCGCAGCGTTGTTGTACGGCATGGCACCGCCTTTAAGCCGAGTATATGTGTTTCCGTGCAGTGTTTCAAGTCAGCCGATGGGATGATTTAAGGTTGGGGTTTAGGGAAAAACGACTTGAAAGTCGAGATTGCCGAAGTGAACGGAAACCGTTGTTTTACTTTCGTTTAGTGTCGAACCGGTAGCGGAAGCCGACACTCATGTTGATTAAGTCGATACCCGCCGGAATGATGCTGAACGACGCGTCCCATCCGTCTTTGATGCGGACGTTGAATTCGATTTCGCCGCCGTACCAGATAAACAGATATTCCCAATCCTCAAACGGGGTGCCGTACATGAATTTTTCCGACGTATCGTAACCGTCGAGTTTGAACCAGCTTTGCCGGTAGATGAGCGTCGGGCCGATTCCGATGTTCGTTGAAAAGCGTTTGATTTTCAGAAAGCGCAGACGAAATCCCAAATGCGTATAGCCTAAAAAATGAAGCGCGCAGTCGCCGTACAGTCCCTGCACAAATTTGAATGAAAAAATATCGTTTACAACAAAATATTCAAAGTTGAGCGTCCCGCCGGGGTTGTAAACGAACAGCCCCCGCGAATCGAATTTAAGCGGCATAAGCGGCGCGTTCGGAGAGCCTTTCGGGTGCGAACTGAAACTCAAGAACTTAATTCCGGCTGCAAACCGTTCGGCGTAAAGCGGCGTTAGTAAAAATAGGACGAGCGTCAGGCATAGATATTTTAAATTGCGTGCAAGGGATTTACTTATATTCATAAAGCAGTTATTTTCTGGGGAAAATTATCATATATATATATATATATATATATATAAGTCAAGTATTTTTCACAAAAAATTTTTAACTGCATAGGCGTGAAGCGGCTGCGTTTCAGCGCGGCGCACTCGTGTTTTATGCGGTTGAGTTTCAATTTGTTCATAATGGAGTAATGTAGCGGGGACTGGACGGCTGGAGCAATTTATTTTTTACAAGCAATTTTATACATGCCGCCGAAACGATAAGAATAAGATTAGAGCGCACAGGGAATTTATGCGCACGCGGCTCCTGAGTTTTATAGTTTTGACAGAGGCGCGGATTTTATCCTAAAAAGTTTATTGCGCTGGCTTTGCCGTTCAAGCATAAAAAAAGCGCCCTTGGGCGTACTTCCCGCAGGGCGCTTTTGCAGTATCGATAAAAATCAGCGTTTTTGCTGGAACTTTTTGAGCATAGCGACGGCATTCCGTTTGTCATTGTAAACAAAGCCGCCGTCCCAGTATTCAAGCGCGGCAAAAAGCGCGTTTCCGCCGTCCTGCGCGTCGGATTCTTTTGTGCGGTAAGAAACGTAATCCGCCATTTTTTCAAAGTTTTGTTCGTGGAGCGCGGCAAGACGCTTGCGGTTAAAGTCATTCCATTTTTCAATATCTTGAAAACCGCTGCCTTCGTCTTGAACAATAACGTGCGCGTGCGTCGGACTGAACGAATACCACACGGTAACTTTTTTATTTATATCGCAATGATTGCCGTGTTTTACGGCGTTTTTAATCACTTCGCTTATTTGCTGTTCTAAAAGATTTAATTCTTTAATTTCCGACGGAGCGGACTGCACAATCAAAAGAGTAAAATACCGTATTTGGCGAAAATCGGACGGAAAATCTTTCCGCAGCATATTTGTTTTATCGAACAACGGATCATTGTCGTCTGAACGCAATTCCTTAATGTGCTCGTCCATAAAATAATCTCCTAAAATTTTAAATTACCCTTTGAGCATCGCAAGCGCTTCTTCTACGCTGTTTGCAATCGGAAAATAGCCCATGAGTTTTGTCAATTCAATAACTTTTTTTACGGAACCGTGAATATTTGAAATCGCAAGTTTTAAATTCATCTTTTTGATTGTGGAACAAATGTAAATGAGCGCGCCGATGCCGGAAGAGTCGATATAGTCGACTTGTTCAAGGTTTATAACAAAAAGACCGACGTTTTTTTCTATCATTTTCATTACAAGTTCCTTGAGTTTATATGAATTGTAGAGATCCATTTCACCGTTTACGTCGATTATATAGTTATCTCCGTTTTTTCGTATTTTCAGTTCCATAAAAAGCTCCTTATCCTTGGATTTTTACAACCAGAAGACTCTGATCGTCGTATTGCTGCGCACTGCCGAAGAATCGTTTTATATGCGCCTTTATTTTATCCGCAATCTCTTTTCCGTCAAGTTTCGCATTCAATTTGACGACCCCGTAAAGATTGTCTAACGAATATTGTACACCATCTTCGTTGAGACATTCAAGCAAACCGTCCGTGCAGGTAATGAGAATGTCGCCCTTCTCCAATGAAATATCAATGTTCCGGTACTCAGCCGTTTTTTCCACTCCGATAGGCTCCGACTCAACCGAAATCTTTTTTATTGAACTGTCTTTTGCCGAATACAAAATAACCGGATTGATACCGCACGTTGCAATCTGCGCGGTGTTTACAACGCTGTTGTAGTTGATGAGCGCAACGCTTGCAAAATGATCCAAACTGTTGCGTTCCGAACATATCGCCCTGTTCGCCCACTCAAGCAGCGTGGACATGGATTGCTCGGTGTTTGCAATCAAGCGGAGCATGGCGCGTATCATTATCATAATGACCAGCGAGTTCATGCCTTTGCCGGCGACGTCCCCCATCACAAATATGATTCTGTCCTTACGCGTAGGAATGACGTCGTAGTAATCGCCGCAGACGTTCTCCGCCGGAATGGAATATTTGCCGATCGAAATACGGTGCACGACCGGCATTTTCTCCGGTAAAAGCGACTTTTGAAACTTTGTCGCAATGTCGCCTTCTTTTGTCAGTTCCATGTGCTCGGCGTAGGAGACAAAACTGCTGACTGGATAGAGCGCGGTGTTGACCGCTTCGGCAAGGTTTTGCGCCGTTTCAAATTCCTCGTCGGAGAACGGCGCGGAAGTCGGCTTTCTGGCAAGACAAATAAGAACCGTCGGCTGTCCGTTCAGGGCAATCGGAATAAACGCATAGGGACCTGCCCGCAAAAAGTCTTCCGGTCCGTTTTTGACGATGCGCTCGTCCTTTGCGGGATTTTTAATGTTTACGGGTTTGCCTTCCGCAAATATCGAACCGAAAATATTTCCTTCCAGAGGAAACTGCGCAAACTTAAAATTCATCGTTATGCGGTTGGGCTTATGGGGCAGGTCGTCCGGCAATTTGTACGGCGGCGGAAAAGCGCCGGAAACAACTTTTACAGCAAGCGCGTTTTCAAAATCGTCAAGCAGAAGAACGGCAATCCCGTCCGCTTTCGTTTTTTCCGCAATAATTTTTCCCGCATATTCGAGGAATGAAAGCATTGTGTCTTCATCGTTGAAAAAATCCGCCGACTTCACGGTAAAATCTTTGTTAATTTCAAGTTGTTTTTTGTATTGCTGCTTATAATCTTCTATTATATCGATATTCATGCTGCCGGAATCCGAGACTGGGCGGACTTTTGTTTCCTTTTCCTTTTTTTTCTCCTGCCGTTTTTCAGGATCCGAGAGCGCGGTAACAAGCGCGTAAGCGCACAACGTCAACTGCGAGGCTATAAGCGCTATTAAAAAGTAAAAAATATGACCGCTCAAATAGATATGAAGGAGACCCGTTATAAAAATTCCTGCCGCAAGAAAAAATACAAAACTGATTTTCGCTGTCTTTCTGATTTTTGTGATTATCAACAACGCGATGAGGACAAGTCCCAAGACCGCAGAAACGATAGCCGGCGCATATATAAATGAATCGATTGAATTCAACTTTTACTCCAAGACATAAACACCTGAATTGGCGTAATTTTAACATCGACCTGTTCAGCCGTCAAGTTTAGCGGGAACGGAGGCGCGGCTCGGTCCCGAAGTTTTTAACGCCGCTTTTAATCGTGCTGAGCATAAACAATTTTTTTATTCTATTGATAATGCGCTTAAAAAAGGAAAATTGATATTCGTTGCGTAAATCGAGTACCGCCTCATCGATTGGAATAGCGGGGTTGCCGTACCGCTGCTTTAACTCCTCGTAATAGCGCGTAATCCACACGTACAAGTCGCTTTCCGTGCATTTTTTTGCGTATTTCATAATGCGGTATTTTTTTGCGCAGACGATGACGGGCATGTACACGGTGTTGAACCATGAAAGCACCGCGTCCGCCAGAGGGATTTCGGAGGTTTGATGCTCGTTCAAAAAATATTTATGCGTCAAAATGTGATTGTAGATTACATCGTATTGCCCTGCGGAAGAAAAATCCAAACACCAATAGTCAGTGATGTCTCCGAAGTTCGTTTCAAAATAAAAATTGCGCTTTTCGTAATTGATAATCTGCTTGAGCATTCCGGAAAGCGTGCGGACGGGCAAAAGTTTTATTTCCGTTTGGAGCGAGACGACTTCCGCGTCAATCATATCGACTCCTTTCGTCTTTGCCACCGATACGCGGTGATTGCCGTCGCGCACAAAATACAATCCGCCAAGTTCGTAAACCTTTATCGGCGGAAGAATTATGTCTTTGATAACCGCTTCGTCCACGTGCGCCCAGCGTTCTTTAAGATACATATTTTTCGGAAAAAACTGATTGTCAAAGTCGTTGTACCGCCCCTCGCTCCCAATAATTTTTGCAACCGGAATAACTTTCATGCCGAGATAGGTTTCATTTTGCGGTTTTACGAGTTTTTTAAGTTCCTTAAACGAAATCATGTACGATTCTTCCGGCTTTAGAAAATGCTGAAGTTCGTTCATGAGCGCTTTGTTGCGAGCTTTAAGAAAGTCGTTTTCAGTTTCCTGCAGCATTCAGTCTCCCGTTTGCGTCCGTCTGCCGATTTTCCGCGTTTTCAGGCGGCGGAAAGTCTATCACGCAATGCGCATAGGCGTTTACAACCTGCGTATCAAAATATCGTCCGCTCCGCTCTTCCCGCTGATCGTACAGGTGAATGTGCCCGTGCACCATATACGACGGTGAAAACGTTTTCAAAAACCAATTAAAGCATTCAAAACCCATGTGGCACGGGTCTTCGCGGTCGTGAATGCGGCGCGGCGCGGCGTGCGTGAGAAAAATATCCGTAAAGCGGCCGTAGCGGAGTTTGTTCAAAAGGAGTTTCGGCGTCATCAAAAGCAATTTCCGCATCATTTGGGACTCCGTGTATTGGCAGAGCCCGTTGTTGTAGCGGCGGGAACCGGAAACGCCCGTTATGATAAGCGGCGTGCTTTTTCCGGTCTTTTTATCGACGAATGAAAACTTCCGGCTCACCGACGTTTTAAATCCCGCGTAAATTGCGCCATGCCCGTGTCCGTCAAGCGGACATACCGCGCCGAAAACCTGCGTTTGTTCCGCCGCTTGTGCGGCTGCGGCAACCGGCGCCGTTTTCATATTGTGATAATACTTGAATTCGCTTAAATCGTGATTGCCGAACACAAAATACGTCGGCTTATTAAAAACGGACTCGATAAAGTCGACATAATCCATCGGAAGATCGCCCGCGCACAAAATCAAATCGATGTCGGGAAAATGCTTTTTGGCATTTTGACTGTAAACCAGCGGGTCGATTTGGTCGGAAACGCAGAGAATCTTCATGGCTTTTGCGCATTACTATTTATTCGCCTGCGCAAGGAATTCTTCCAACTTGATTTTGGAAACCAGTTCCACCGGCCGGTTTTCAGCGTACTGCACCGCGCCCCGCGCAAATTCGGAACTGATAAAAATGTACGCTTTTGTGCAGTTTACGGCTTTCGCTTTTTCGAGGACTTCGCGGACGTCCGTATCCTCCACCGGTTCGGGGTCGCGGTAAAAACGGAGCAGTATCATTTGCTTCCGCATATTGCGCCAGTCGCCGTCTTTCGCTTCTGATGCGATAATTTGGCAGCCGTCTTTTTTCGTGTCGATTTGCTGCGCCGCAAGTCCGAGCGCTTTGAGCGCGATATTTTTACACAGTTCTGCAAACTCCGCATCGGAGCACGTCAGATAATCTTTGAGATTGTCGTTCGCCTGTAAGTCCTTGTATTCCTGTAATTTAGCGGCAACATCGCGGAACGAGCGGCTGCGTTTGTAAATCTTTTCCCACTGTTCGATAGCCTTGTCGATTTTCCGTCCCTGCTCATAACAGGAGGCAAGAAAGTAGCGCGCGTAGAGCGTATCGCTTTTGGACTCGTCTTTATCAAGGTCGATTGCGCGCTGCAAGTCGATTTGCGCGTTATCGTAACGGTTTGCAATGATGTAGCACGTTGCGCGTTCGATGAGCGCTTTTTGCTTGAACTCGCTGTCGCGCTGAGCCTTGTCAAACGCTTTGACGGCAGCGCCCAAGTCCTTCGCTTCTTTTAAGAGTTTGCCGAGGTAATAATAGTTCGCGTAAGTTTCGGGACTAAGGCGGATTGCAAGGTCTAGTTCCCGTTTGGCTTCGACATATTGCTTTGCAAGAAAGAGAATATGACCGAGCGCGCCGTGCGCCTGCGCGTTTTTCGGCTCCAACTTTATGCACCGCTGGTAAAATCCGAGCGCAAGGTCTTTGCGGTTCATCTGTTCGTATATTTTTCCGGCGTTCAAAAAGTTGACTGCGTTCATGCCGTCCAGTTTGGTAAGAATTAAATATTCTTTTAACGCTTCTTCGGTGTGATTGAATTTCATTTGGAGAGCCGCGAATTCCTGCCGGAACGGGACTTCAGGCAATGTGGGACCGAATAAAGCGTTTTCGTTTATCATTTTGAATTCGATGAGGGCAAGTTCGCCGCGGTTGTCGGCAAGATACGCCTTTCCCAAATAATAATGCGCCGGATAGTCTTTGGGATTTTTTGCGATTATCTGCTTGGCAAGTTTTGCCGCCGCTTGATTTTTTCCTTGTTTGATGAGTTTCCGTACCGTCTCAACGCGCTGAGGCATGGCAAAATATTTGATGAGTATCGCAATAATTCCGATTATCAAAATCACTGCGGAAATTATTAGAATAAGTTGAATCATAAAACAAAACTCCAATTTTACGGATTTTCGCGATTATACAATACTTTTTGAAACTGTGGAACTGGCGGGCGGAGAACCATGTTTGACAGTGAAAACGGAGTTACGCCCGCCACGAGATTTTGCTGGCGCAAAACTCTCAGGAAAACTCGTCATGCGAGGGACGGTAGGTATAATATCCCGCGGCATTGTGAATTGATAATGGCATTGCGCCCGCCCAAACTGCGTATCCTGCTAGTTTTGCCGACGGCGAAACTAGTGCAGGCGGGAACTTTACACTAGCATTCAAACTCCGCAGCAACCGCCTGCAGGAAAACTCGCTGGAAAAATAGATTTGTGGGAGGCGGCAATTTGAATACGGCGCGGCATTGTGAATTGATAATGGCATTGCGCCCGCCCGCACTAGTTTTGCCGATGGCAAAACTAGTGCGGGCGGGGACATTACGCTAGCATCCCAATTCCAGAGCAACCGCCTGCAAACTTTCTATAATATAGTCCGGTCTTTCCGCCTCCGAGCGAATTATTGCGCGGGCGCAAAATCCGCGTTTTATCCATACCGTTTTCATTCCGAACGCTTTTGCGGGCGCCATGTCGTTGTCGAGCCGGTCGCCGATCATCACGGCGCAGTTTGGCGAGCAGTCCGCCTGTTTGAGCGCGCTTTCAAAGAGCCGGATGTCCGGCTTTGCAAATCCCTCTTCCGCCGATGCTGCAATGACGCTGAAATAACGCAGGATTCCGAATTTTGCAAGCCTTTCGCGCGAACCTTTTTTCTGATTGGCAATTATCCCGACTTTATGCCGCTTTGAAAGACGTTTCAAACATCCTTCCGCATCGGGATAGAGCCGCTCCTCCTCCGAATGCCACGCAGGCAGCGGAATATGCAACTCTTTTGCAAGTTCCGCATAGCCGCTTTTACCGCAGGCAAAATAGTCCGCGGTCTTCTGAAAGCATTGCTCATAGGAAATGCCCGCGAGCCGAGCCGCATCCCGTAAGCGGCGTTCGGCGGCTTTGCTCTCATCAATCAAGGTTGACCCCATGTCGAAAAAAATCCAATCGATATTCTGCAGCACGGACTCCCCCTTCGTATCCTTTTTCCGCTGAAAATCGGCATGTCCGCCGCTCATGACAACGCATCCCCGTACCGGTTTTCCGAACGGAATACGTCGAGCACGAGGACGGAACCGCCGCCGTCAAGCACGCCGTTTTCAGTCCGCACTATCCCGCTCATACCAATGCAGGCGGGTAAAGCGGAGCGCACACGGCTCACCTTCCTGCAAGCGCGGCTGGGAGGCGGGTTTTTGTACACGTATTTCCGTATTTCCGATTTTGATGCGGTAGTCGATCAACGTACCGAGATACGTTTTCCGTACGACCGTACCGGTAACCGCTCCGGCGCCCGACGGCACAAACTCAACCTCGTCGGGGCGGCAGGCAATATCGTACTTCTTTCCCGTGTCTGCGGGAAGTTCCGGTACGGAGATCTCCCCTGCGTCGTGTGCCGATTCGATAAAGACCTTTCCGCCGGCTATTTCTACCGGGATAAAAGAAGAGAGCCCGACAAATCCGAACACGAATTTATTTCGGGGTTCATTGTAGATAGTCAACGGGCTGTCGATTTGTTCAACGCAGCCGCTCCTCATAATCAGCATCCGGTCGGAAAGCGCCATCGCCTCCGCTTGATCGTGCGTAACGTAAATAACGGTAAACCCGAACTTGTGCTGCAGCGCCTTGATTTCAAACCGCATCTCTTCCCGCAGATGCGGATCAAGGTTGGAAAGCGGTTCGTCCAACAGCATGACTTTGGGATTGATGGCGACGGCACGCGCAAGCGCAATACGCTGCTGCTGTCCGCCGGAAAGCTTTCCCGGATATAATTCGGCTTCGCGCGTGAGACTTGTCGCTTTAAGCGCCGCCCGTACCCGCTCCCGTATTTCCGGTTTCGGTATTTTTTTGATTTTGAGCGGAAACGCGACATTTTCCCATACGGTCAGGTGCGGCCAGACGGCAAATGCTTGGAACACCATGCCGAAATTGCGCTTTTCGGGCGGAAGATACTTTTTCGTATAGCTTGAAGAATAAGTTTCGCCGTTGACCGAAAGTTCGCCCTCGTCAAGGTCTTCAAAACCGGCAATCATACGCAAGGTCGTCGTTTTTCCGCAGCCGGACGGCCCTAAAAACGAAAAGCATTCGCCTTCTTCAATCGATAAATTCAAATCGCTGACCGCTTTTACCGCACCGAACAGTTTTGTTACGTGAACAAGATTAAGCATCGCCATCGTCAGTTCTCCTTCTTTTCGAGTCTTGCAAGGAGTTTCCTAATCGAAAACTCACCGATAAAGATGATTACCAGCGCAACGCTCGCCAACGCCGCAGCCCGAACCGTCTCTCCGTCTTCATTAAGTGCATAGATTGCAACGCCGATCGTGCGCGTTGTCGGACCGTACAGCAGAACGGATGTCGTCAGTTCCCGTAAGGCCGGAAGGAAAATCAAGAAAAAGGCGCTGATCATGCCGGGGCGTATCAGCGGCACTACAATATTTTTGAGCGTCTGCCAGTGCGTTGCCCCGCACGAACGGGACGCCTCTTCAAGCGAATCGGATACCTGTTCCAGCGCCGCAGAATTTGACTTTATGGCAAAGGCCATATAACGGGCGATGTAGGCTACAAAGATAATACCGGCGGTATTGTATAAATTGATGCCGAACCGTCCCGACCACGTCAGAATACAGCCGAGCGCAATAACGGTACCGGGGAGCGAAAACGGAAGTACGCCGAGAAATTCCAATGCAAACTTTCCACGCACCTTCATCTTTACAATGACATACGAAATCATAACACCTGCAAGCATCGTAACAAAGGCCGAGCCGACCGAAAGGAATACGCTGTTCCAAATGGCGTCTTTTGTCATCTTCCATCTGAAGATTTCAAAATAATTATTCCATGTCATATTTTTAAGAAAGAACGGCAATCCGTATGTCTTGAGCCCTCCTATCAGGAAAATCGTAACAGTCGGAAGTACAACGGTAATCAGAATATAGAGAATACTGACGACAAGCATCGGAATTTTAAGACCGCGCAGTTTTAGAACAACGGGGCGCATACTTTTGCCTGCAATAATTTGAAACCGTCCTTTTTTAAGCAAACTGTTTTGAATTTTCAAGATAATTGCCGCCGAAATCACCAGAATGGCGGAAAGGATGGTGCCGGTTCTGATCGCTTCAAAGCTGCCGCCCGATGCGTAAATGCGTTCATAAATCTTTGTCGGAATGTTGTAAATGCCTTTTTCCGTGCCGAGAATTGCCGGAACGCCGAAATGGGCAAGCGAGTAGAGGCATACCAGCAGTGCCCCCGCTGCAATACTGGGCATAACGAGCGGCAGCGTTATTTTTGACGTGATAGTCAAAAGCCCCGCCCCCGAAATACGCGCGGATTCCTCCAGCGTAGGATCCATGCGCTCCAGTGCTCCCGAAACTTGCAAAAACACGAACGGAAACAGGTACATCGTTTCGATTGCGATAATGCCTCCAAGAGACATAATATCGATCGGTGCCTGATCAAGATGAAACAATGCGATAAACAGCTTGTTGATATATCCGGCACGCGGCGACAGCAGTACCTTCCATGCCATCGCACAGATAAACGACGGCAGCATGAACGGCACCATAAACATCGCTTTCATCAGACGCTTAAACGGGAGATCAGTACGCGCAATCAGCCATGCAAAAAACACACCGATAACGGTTGAAAGGGCGGTCGTGCCGAGCGCGATAACGATCGAGTTCCGTAATGCAAAATACGTGTCGGGGGAGGAAAGTATTTCCGTTACTCCTGCAATATTCAGCCGTCCGTCCTTAAAAAACGCCGTAACAAAAATCAGAAGGACGGGTACGGCAACAATGACCACCAGAACCAATATTGAAAGCAGCAGAGAAACCTCCGCAAGTCCTATCTTCTTTTTAAGCATCAGTTTTTTCCCTCCTCTTTGGGAAACCAGAGAACGGTGTTGAACGTCATGTATGCGGTCTCTCCTTCCTTAAAAAGAACACCGTTTTTTACCGCTTCGCTGGTTTGTATCTGTACACGGATTTCTTCCTCTGCAAACGACACAACGTAGTCTATGACGGAGCCCAGCACGGCGGCGCGGACAACGGTTCCCTCAAATCCGCTTCCGCTTTTTGCGAGCGAAACATCCGATGGCCTGAACGCAGCGATACATTCGCCGCGGTCTCTCAAAAGAGTTTTATCTTCCGGCAGTTCGGCGAACGGTTTTTGCGCTTTTGCCGTAACGGTTTTTCCGTTCACTATTTTACATGCAATATGATTTGCTACGCCGAGAAATCGAAACACAAACAGATTAACAGGGTGCTCAAAAATGCGCTCCGGCGTATCAATCTGACAGAAAGCGCCGTTTGAAGCCATAACCGCAATTCGGTCGGAAATCGCAAGCGCTACTTCCTGATCGTGAGTAACGTATAAAATGGTGTTTTTGATCTTTTTTTGAATATTTTTTATTTCAAAACGCATTTCTTCGCGCAGATTAGCGTCCAGATTGGTAAGCGGTTCGTCCAAAAGGAGCACGGAGCTGTCCGAAACGACGGCACGCGCAAGAGCTACCCGCTGCTGTTGTCCGCCTGAAAGCTGATAGGGGAAGCGGTGTTCAAGTCCGTCAAGATTAACCAGTTTTACCGCCCTCATCACCTTATCCTGCCGCTCTTCCAAAGGAAGCTTTTGCATTTCAAGCGGATAGGAGATATTTTGCGCGACTGTTTTATGCGGCCAGACGGCATAATCCTGAAACACAACACCGAGCTTCCGCTCTTCAGGCGGTATACACAATCCGGAACCGGCATCTGCAACCGTTGTACCGCCGATGATTATCTGCCCTTCATCGGGCGCCTCGAATCCCGCAATCAAGCGGAGAATTACCGTCTTGCCGCAGCCGGACGGCCCTAAAATCGTAAAGCATTCTTCCGATTTAATCGTAAAGCTGAGTTTATTGAGGACGACCTTTCCACCGAAAGACTTAGAAACGTCCTTAAACACAATATCTGCCACATAACCTCCGCATAAGTTCGTGATGAAGTTCGTTCAAATCAGCGCAAGGGACTACCCCGAAAGTCCTCGACTCCGAAGAACAGCCCCTTGCGCATATCGAATTTTATCCGCTATTTTTTGTTCATAATTTCCGTAAAACGATCGATGATGGTCTGTTTTTCGGAAGCAAGTTTTTGATAGTCGAACGGAAACGCCCGCGCAGTCGCTTCTTCAGGATGCACCAGCCCCAATTCCGTTTTGACGGCAATCGTCTCTTTTATCGGAAGCGTATAACTGGAGGCAATAATTTCCTGTCCCTCATCGGAAAGTAAAAAGTCGATGAAAGTTTTTGCCGCCTGTTCGTTTTGCGTGTCTTTTATGATAGCCACGGGACTGGGAATGACGAGCATTTCCGGCGGATAGACAAAACCGAGCGTTGCGCCTTTTACAATTTTATCGAGCGTGATGTAGTCCACGCCGATACACGCGGCAATATCGCCCGACGCCGTATCGTCAACCACCTGCCCTGCACCCTGTCCCATCTTTGCGCCGTTCGCCTTGAGCGCTTCAACGTATTCCCAGCCGAGGTTTTCGATGAGCATGGAAAGAGATACCATCGACGTGCCGGAAAGCGCAGGATTCGCAATCGCAAAGCCGTCTTTGTATTCGGGCTTCAGCAAATCCTGCCACGATGACGGCGGCGTTTTGATTTTATTGGTGTTGTACGTTATGCCGAGCGTGCCGAGGCGCGCAGGCGTAAAATAGCCGTCGGGGTCTTTAAGCGGACTGACGACGTTTGCCGCTTCCGGTGAAACATAGGGCAGCAGCACGCCTTCATTTTTGAGCGCAATAAAATCCGGCACTTCGCTCGTCCATAAAATGTCGCAGGAAATATGTCCCGACTGTCGTTCGGCGGCGATTTTCGCCATGAGCTTTCCCGCCCCCGCCGAATAATAGTCAAAGTCGATTTCAGGGTGAGCCGCCGTAAACCGGTCGCGCACATTGCCGATAACGACTTCTTTCATCGACGTATACACCATGAGTTTCATTTTTTCCTGTTTGCCGTTTTTCTGCGATTTGCAGCCGGACGCAAAAACCGCCGACGCGACTGCAGCCGCTATTAAAATCTTTTTCATCTTATCCTCCACAATGCCGCTGGCATTACGCTCCTATTGTTAGGGCGAATCGCACTATTTTCAATAGGTACTTAAGTACTTTTTATGCAAAAATACGATTTTGCGGACTGCATAAGCAAAACAGGATAAGAATGAATAGAGTTGAATGAACGCCGACCGGAAAGATTTTTGCAGAAATGGCAGCAAGAGCGAATGAAATATTTACTTTATTTAAAACCGAAAAGCCGCGCGTACACAAGACCGCCGCGTCCAAATATCCGTTTCTATCCAACGTCAAACCGCAATGTTGCGTCTAAGAACCCGCGTCCCTGCCCTATTTTCAGAACCACAACGCCGCACCTTCTCTACTCTGCCGCGTCGCCTCCAACATTTTTCCCTGCCAATTTATCCACACCCTCTAGAGGTGTGGATAAATTGGTGCCGGCGGCCTCCCGTTGTATCCTTCATCTCCCGCAGTAACCGCCGGCAACTAGTCTTCGGTAATTTTCAAGTCGACGGAAAGATTTGCGGCGTACGCCTTGCCCTTGTGAATTGTAAGCGTGCGGATAACTTCGTAGTCGCCCATGATAAAACGCAAGCGGTGTTCGCCCTCGCTGATAAGCGTCGGCGCGTGCGTTTTAGGATAGGGCGCATCGTCTAAAAAAACTTCGGCGTTGTCGGGAGCCGTAACGGTGAGCGTGGGGGCAAGGCTTTTCAATTCAATCGTCAACTCCGACGTCTTCGCCTGTTCGATTAAAACGGAGCGCATTTCGGCGCGGTAGTCGTCCGACTGGATATTGAGCGTATGCATTCCCGCCTCAAGCAAAAGCGGAGACGAATCTTCAACAGGCTTGTCGTCAATCAAAACCGCGTACGGAAAATCAAAATCTGCAGGCGGTTTGACGGCAAGCGCAAGCATTCCCTTGTTTATCAAAAGCGGTTTGATAGTCAAATTGAGTTTTGCGTTGAAGGTCTCTTCAGGAATTCCTTTCATTGCAGGCTGAAAACGCAGAAACGTGTACCCCGCTTTTACATTCGGAATGACGCCAACTTTTGATATGTATTGATTGTCTTTGAGCGAATTGCGCGCGTTGAGCGGAATGTGCAAAATCCACGAAAGTTTTGCCGGCAGCGCGCTGACGAATATCCGCGTCCCCGAATAGTCGATTTGCGCCTCCGACGGGACGGGTTTTATTTTATCGTAAACCGAACACGCAACCGAATCGCGCCACGCCGAAACTTCCTGCGGAATCTGCATTTTGATTTCGACGCCTTCAAGATAGCGCGCGTCCTGCGGCATAAACAAAGCGATGCCGTCATTGATGCCGATTGTCAAAACCTGCTCCGCCGCGTCGTTTCCGGAAATACGAACGGGATATAATTTCCGCACTCGAAAAGTTTCCGCGTAAAGCGACGCCGAAGATACGGCTACGATAAGAAAAAATAATTTATATTTCCGACTTATAATCTGTAACCATGCCATTCAGTCGGATTTTATACAATATTTTTTACTTTGCAAAGTCTAAAAAACACCGAGCGACTGGACAGACGCCGCTTCCTTTCGTTTTAGCGTCATTCCCCGCGCAGCGACGGGACAAGAGCCGATAAGGCTTCGGCGACCGCTTTGCATTCGTCGGGACTTTCGTACAGAAAAGAAATCGCGCCGCGTTTATTCGTGATGACTTTGATTGCCGTACGATTGAATTGCGCGTCTCCGCCGTTATCAAGCGAGGCGGCAAGCGGGAGCGCGTATATCTCCGACAGCGGCAAAAATCGTCCGCCGCCGATAAGCCCGTTTTCATAAACGCCGCCGGAGCCGTTCAGCGCAATTTCCGACGAGCCTATCGCCGCGCCGAACACGGCAATCGACAAAACGATTATGTCAGTCGCCATCCCGAGCCGCTTTACCCAAACGATTGCAATGAGGGCGGCGCAGCCGAGAACAATCAGCGCGGGCAGCAGGGCGTTTTTACTTCCGGCGGCAAGAATGCATTTGCCCGCGCGCCGTAAAATAAACCGCCGCCACAGCGGTATCGATACAACGATGATAACATACGCAACCGCGCCTGCAATCGCCGTCCAGCGGCAAGAATCGAAATTGAACATACACGTACTATAAAGAATGTGGCGGGCGGCTGCTACCGGTTTTGAGCGATAGAACGGTGTGCCGCCCGCTGCAAGTTTTGCCGTTCGGCAAAACTTGCGGAAAACTGTTTTTAGAAGGGGGCTCAATCACGATTGCCGCAAACAAACGTGCCGGAAATGAAAACTCCGTTTTATCGTCCACGATTTGCCCGCACCCTCGCTTTGTAATAAAGACGCGAAGCCAAAACACGCCGTCCCCACAGCAGCGCAACGTCGAGATGAAAACGTTTCCCGTTTCGGTTCTACGCCGCCGCCGTCGATAAAACATTGTTTTTTCCGCGAGTTTTCGTCAGAAAACTCGTGCGGGCGGAATGCAGCTAAATTTTTCAAGTATCGTTCTCTGCCGCCCGCAGCCGCCCGCCTATTCTTTCCAGTCGGGATGAAAAAACGACTGCATTTTTACGTCTTCGATTTTAAATATTCCTGCGCCGCTGATAACCTGTCTGCGATGAAGTACAAGTCCTTTTGCCGCCCCCGCGCCTTTTAATACCGCGCCGCGTAAGTCGGGATTGGGAGTGCGGTACGAGCCGCCTGCTTCAAGTCTGCAGTCCTGCACTTTAATGCCGCCGAGCACTTGCGCGCCGTTTCCGAGTTCCGTGCTGCCGTAAATCTGCGCGCCGCCGGTAATCCGGCACTCCGAGCCGACGCGGATATACGCCGATCGACCGTCCGCCTTGAGCGTTACGCTCCCGTCGCCAAAATAATTGCTGTTGCCGACGGACAAACTGCCGCCTTCCGCGCACAAGAGGCAGCCGGTCATAAAGGTATTGCCGCTGCCGACTGCAAGCGCGCCGTTTACGCCGCATGACAATACGACGCCGGGATAAAAAACGTTCCCCGTTCCGATTTCCGCTTCCCGCGCGATGAGAACGGAAAACGGGTCAAAAACGACGTTTCCGCGTTCCGCGAGTTTAAGCACGTCTTCTATTGTAAGAAATCCGTTTTGCATCCGCATTTCATCGAGTTTTTTGTAAATGTCGTTGTTCATAATAGTCTGCCTCCGCGGTTAATATTCCGGCGCGGAAAATAGTTTTGCAGCGCCGTGCACATCGCGCGTCTTAAAACTCCGTTTGCCGACTGGAAAAACGCTTCTCATCCGGCAAGCTGCGTTTCCATCGTCATTGGCATGATTTTACGGCATACTCCGACTTACTGGGATCTCCGCTTACGGAATGTAAAAATATTTTGTGTTTGGGAAGCCGCGCATTCTCCACTGCATAACGTTTCTTGCAGTCCGCATAAATGCCTGCCATTTCGCCGTCCTTCGCTTACACGGGAATGCAATTCATTCGGGCGCGTAACGCTCTGTCGGCGCGTCTTGCGCATTCCTGCATTACATCGCTGCAATCGGGCAGCCGTTCATGCGCGCCCAGCGCAGCACATTGTTCAGCCGCGCTTGATAGCCTTTCCCGTCCTGTTTCAGCCATGCTAACGTGTCATTATCGATTTTCGTATGCACATCGGTCTTAGGCGTTTTCACTGACTGGAAATAATAAAAACCGCCTGCGCTGTCAGGTTTGCTTGGAGGAATATCCGAATAGTCAATTTCGGTGTCAGGCATATTTTTGAGATATTCCAATTCATTACGCTGCTCTACTGTCAGCGGGGGAAAATCAATAACCTTGTATTCTCTTTGCATTTTCTTCATAGAGCCGTACCTCCGTTTTGTCGGCTTTTCGGGCGGATATAAGCCGAATTAAATTACCTCTGTCAGCCGCTATTACGCTTACGACGTAATGACCTTCAATTTTGCCAATGAATTTTTCTCTATATTCATCATCGGAATGGACATAATCATACGCATTGTATAGTAACGGATCGTTGAATACGCGGCTTGCAAGTTCAAACGACAAACCTCTGTGTTTTTTCTTGTTGGCCTCATTCTTTTCCGTATCCCATACAAACGTATCAAGATAGATAAAATCCGTGTTCCGCTTCATATCCAAAGAGTGCGATATCTTTCGCTATGCTTATCCTGCGCATTCCCGCGTTACATCGCTGCAATCGGGCAGCCGTTCATACGCGCCCAGCGCAGCACATTGTTCAGCCGCGCTTGATAGCCTTTCCCGTCCTGTTTCAGCCATGCTAACGTGTCATTATCGATTTTCGTATGCACATCGGTCTTAGGCGTTTTCACTGACTGGAAATAATAAAAACCGCCTGCGCTGTCAGGTTTGCTTGGAGGAATATCCGAATAGTCAATTTCGGTGTCAGGCATATTTTTGAGATATTCCAATTCATTACGCTGCTCTACTGTCAGCGGGGGAAAATCAATCATTTTGTAAGAGTGCTGCATACTCTTCATAATCTTTTACCTCCTGATGGTTTGCTTTTCGAGCAGAAAAAATTCTTGTTAAGTCTCCTCGTTCAGTCATTGAAACGGTAATAATGTGAAATTCGCCGGTATCAAAATTACATCCGATACATTTCCATCTTTCTTCCGCAAATGTTGAATGTATCGCGTCATACTGCTGTGTCATATAAGGATCTTGAAAAATTCTAACAGCGGTTTCAAATGAAATATGATGTTTTTTCTTGTTGCGTTCATTTTTTTCCGTGTCCCACACAAACGTATCAAGATAGACAAAATCCGTATTCCGATTCACGGTCTTACGGTACATCATCTTTGTATATAAATCAATATTCTCGCTGCGGCACGGCAGGAATTGAAGAGCTCGCCTCTGTTTTAAAGCGACTGCATAGCCCCGTCTGCCGCCCTCGATAAAACGCCATTTCTCTGCGAGTTTTCGCCAGAAAACTCGTGCGGGCGGGACACCGTTAACTCTTTCAAGCATCGTTCTCTGCCGGCCGCAGCCCTCTCGCTTGCAGGAAAGGACTTTTTTAAGTAATATCGCGTTACGATCCATTAGCTCAGCTGGATAGAGCGGCCGCCTCCTAAGCGGCAGGTAGTGCGT
>JBQNBN010000003.1:0-74479 GCA_052169915.1 Treponema sp. | reverse complement strand
AACCAGATCCACAATCTGGCGCTCTACCACTGAACTACAGGCACCAAGCACTGATGGGTTATAATATAACGAAAACAGGGGGAGGGCGTCAAGAGTAAATATTGAAATTTTGTGTAGGCAAGAGGATTTACGGAATTTCTTTTTTTCTTTGATTATTTTTACTACGCCACTTTGTATTGAGCTTCCAAATTCCACGACTTCAAAAAAAATTATTACGCAAGATTCCCCTATATCCCCAACTAAAAATTCCATTTCCCTCAGGGCTTACGATGCAACGAGAGTTTCATAATGCCGCGCCCCGATTCATACCCCCGTTTTCCCGCGAGTTTTGCCAAAGGCAAAATCTCGTGCAGGCGGAACACCGTTACATCTTTCTCACTTCGTAATAACCGCCTGCTGCCGCCCGAACCGCCCATAATTGACAGAAAAACGCAAAATATGAAATACTTTGCGAAGAAAAGCATAAAAAGGAGAGGCGTATTGATGGAAAACGATATTATAACGATTGAAGAAGTGGCTCAGTATTTGCGCGTGTCGGAGCGGACGGGTGTATGATTGGGCGCAAAAAGGCGAGATTCCTGCAGGGAAAATCGGGACTGCGTGGCGGTTTAAGAAGTCCGACATTATAAATTGGGTGAACGAGCGCCTTTCCGGCAACGACGGCAAACGGCACAGCGAAAACATTCGAATTAAAAATATTTTGTCGCCCGACCGCGTTATATTTATTCAAAAAATGTCCAAGCGGGACGCGCTCAGAGAACTTGCGACGACGCTTGCGGCGGCTCCGCAGGTAAAAAAATCCGACGAACTTGTTACAGAGATTCTCAAGCGCGAAGACTTGATGTCGACCGCCATAGGACGCGGAATTGCACTGCCGCACGTGCGCTTATCGTCGGTTACCGACCTCGTTTGTGCAGTCGGAATATGCAAAACGCCGCTTCCCGATTTTCAGACAATAGACGACGTTCCGGTCAACCTGCTGTTTATGATTGCCGCCGCGTACAATCAGCATTCCTATTATCTTAAAACGATTGCCTATTTCAGCGCAAAACTTAAAGACGCCGTGCTCCGCTCCGCGCTTTTGAATGCCGCAACACCCCTCGACGCGTACAATCTTTTACGAAAAGACGAATAGCCCGAATGCCGGCTTCTCTATCTTGAATAAAAAATATGTGCGAATCGCCGTGCAATTTGCTGTTGATAATCCGATTCCCAAGGGCGCGGCGGACGGAAGAACGGAATTTGAGTGATTGAACGGCGTTGCCGTCCTCAACTGATTTGCATTCCGCGCTCCTTGCATAAAAGATGCCGTGTACAAGGACGGTCGATGTTTTTATTCGTGCGGAGGGTTTAATACCCCGACGCTCTGCCGTAACAAAGGGTATTAAACTCGACTGCAACCACCTTACGAGAACAATATACCCCGATGCTCTGCGTCGGGGTTGTTGATTGCATATTGTGCCGAATGGCAAATCTCCCTTGTCCGTTTCGAGTTTTCTGCAGGCGGAAACTCCGCTCAAATCCGTCAAACTCATTTCCCCCGCCTGAAGGAAACCTGCGAGTAGCGGACAAGATAACCGCGTTCCGCGAATGCAAATCGTAAAGCCGGCAGGAAATACGTTAAGTCTTTCAAAGCCGTTTTTCCCGTCGGCATTGCCTAAAAAAATAGGTATGTGCATTTATAAAACGTAAAATTGTTCGGACGAACGGCCTTACGGCAAGAGGACGGGAATCCACTTTGCCGTGTCGGACATATCCTCTGCGATTCGGCCGGGCTTTATTCCCTTTGCCGTCGTCTCGCCTAAAAGGAAATCCGTGCCTCCCGCGCTGATTTTAGCCCCTTCGGCTTTGATATCCGCGCCGTAGACTGCGTGCGCGTATTGCTGCGAGACGAAAAGCGCGGATTTTACGCCGTAATGCGTCAACAAGACGCACAAAAGGAGAGAACGGCTGTCGCAGTCGCTTCCTTTGCCGGAAATGCAGTCAATAAGGTTCGTAAAGTCCGAATCGTTGAGCGCGCTCCGTTTGTATTCAAAGTTTTGCACCCAGTCGAGTAAAATCCCGTTTAACGCCGCCTCCGAAAGCGTTTTTTGCTTTTTACCGCTTCCGGAAAGGGATGAGCGGATGCTTTGGGCGGCGCCGTTTAAGCGGCCGTACGAGTCGCGGAAAATCATGCGGTAATAGCGCTCCCACGCTTCCTTCCATTTTGGGTGTCCTGCGTAGAGTTTTAAGACGTCGTATTCGCAGTCGACGACGAATTGCGCCGCCTCCGAATCGATTGTATCAACCTTTACGTTCACGCGCTTCCCGCCGATTTCAAGCGCGAGGTCTTTTTCTCCCTCTTTTGGATAGGCGTAGGCGGTGATGATGCCGGGCGTATCCAGTCCCCCTCTGCCGACTGCAAGAGAATTGACAGTCGAAACGATAAACTGATTGCAGCCCTCGTATTTTTCCCGGTCGGCATAGCACAAAAGCACGAGGTGCGCGTTTTTTTCAGGCAGCGCGGCGGCAACTCCCCAGCCCTTGTAGGGAATGCCGTTCAAGTCCATTTCAAAATTGGCAATGGATGACGGAATGCCGCCCCACGTAAAGGGTACCGTTTCGTTTTTTGAGCCGAGTTTTTGAATCGAACCTGTCAACGCCGAGTCGGGATTTGCATAGGTCGAATCGGGATAGAGGCGCAGCACCAATTGGACGGGAAGTCCTGAATGCGTAAAAAGATAGGATTTTCCGTCCTCCGTGTGCCCTGAGACGGCGTAGCCTTCAGGAATGTCGAGCGAATAGCCGTATTCGGGGTCGACGATTGCTTCCGCGTGCAGGAGCGGGGCGAACGCGCAAAAGAAAACGGACGCACAAAGCGCCGCGCGGATTTTAGAGTAAGTCATAAGTCCTCCGGTAACATGGGATTTTCGGCGCTCCTGTCGGTCGTCAGCGCGCCTGTGATATGGGCGGGCTTTGCACAAAGCGCCCGCGTGTTTTATTATGTATCGGATGAAAGCCATACCCATTGTATACGAAAACGACGAAGCGCTTATCGTCAATAAACCGGCGGGTCTTGCCGTGCAGGGAGGAGCAGGCGTTTCACACCCGCTTGATAAGGAACTTCCGCTCCAACTCGGCTGTCCCGTTTTTCTTGTGCACCGGCTGGACATGGATACGGCGGGACTTTTGATTGTCGCAAAAAGTTCGGCTGCCGCAGCAAAGTGGACAAGATTGATGAGCGGAAAACTCGTTCAAAAAGAATACGCAGCCGTGTGCGCGGGGCATTTTCAAAAGAAAAGCGGCGCGATACGGACTCACGTTATCCAGCGCGGGGAGGCAAAACCTGCCGAAACCCTTTATTCCGTTCTAAAAGAAGCGTATATCGACTGCAAAGGAGAGAAAATCGCCGTAAGCCTTGTGCGCCTGCTTTTAAAGACGGGACGCATGCACCAAATCCGCATTCACCTTGCTTCTCTGTCGCACCCCATCCTCGGCGACGACAAGCACGGCGACTTTGCGCTCAACAAGCGGCTCAAAAAGTCCGCGGGCGTCAAACGCCTCTTTCTCGTTTCAAACAAACTTTCCATTCCCCTCGACGGCAAAAACGCCGCGTTTGAAATCCCGCTCCCCGATTATATGGAAGATTTTATTGAAAAACTGACGGCGAGTCCTCATTAGGCATTCGTAATTCCTAATGAGGACTCGCCGCCCGACTCCATTTCCCACGAGTTTTGCCAACGGCAAAACTCGGTAGGGCGGTAACTCTTCTTTATCATTCGCACTCCATTCTGTGCCGCTCGCAGCAACCGCCTGCCCATGCACATTATCCATCATTCTGTGCATGGGCAGGGAAAAGATGCGGCGGCCGGCAGTGAAGCGGCATTATAGTTACGAAGCGGAGAAGGTGCAGCGGACGTGCGTATGACCTGCGCCGGATTGCAGTGGAAATGCCGTATGGCATTGAAACGGAAAGCCGGTCACGAGTTCCGTCTGCGCCCAAAGACTTCCGCATCAGCAATGGCTCTCACTTCCAATTTTCGCTATCATGCGCGCATGGATATTATTCTTCTCCGGAAATCAATTATGCTTAATGCGCGATTCGGTTTTTCGCGTTCGGGCGGCAAAGGCGGGCAAAACGTCAACAAAGTTAACACCAAGGTGCACGCTTCGATTGCAGTCGGCATGCTTGCAGGTCTTACGGAAGACGAGAGGCACAGGCTCCGCTCGCGTTTGGGGACGGCGGTCAACAAGGACGGGGAGATTTTCGTTGACGTGCAGGACGAGCGTTTTCAAGAGCGCAATCGGGAACTTGCGCTCAAGCGGCTTGAGGCTCGGGTGCTCGGCGCGCTTGCGGTAAAAAAACGGAGAATCAAAACAAAACCGACACGCGCCGCTAAAGAGCGGCGGCTGAAAGTCAAAAAGATTGCGTCGGATAGGAAAAACGGCAGAAAGAAGGTGATTGTATGACGAATGTTCGCGACGGGGCGGAACAAACGCGCTCGTTTAACCGCGGGCGCCTTTGGGTATTGTACGAAGACGAGCATGTGGCAGTCGTGTATAAACCGGAGGGACTTTTGTGCGTTCCGTATGAGGGATACAGGGCGAAGACTGCGATTTTTGAGCTTGAGGCGCGTATGCGTCAAATGGGAACGTACGCGCAAAAGCGCCGTCCGTTTGCAGTTCACCGGCTTGACCGCGATACGTCGGGCGTCATGATGTTCGCGCTGACGGAAAAGGCGCGCAACGCATTTTTTGACGGCTGGCAGACGCTTGTAACGGAGCGCATATACCGCGCGCTTTCGGAAAACGCTGGCGGCAGGAAACTTGATGAGCGTGGCGTGATAGATTCAGAGCTTTCATACAACGCGTACAACGTGGCTTTTGTGCCGACTCTGCAATCAGGCGGCGGGAAAAGCCGGTTTAAAACCGTGAGCGCGCGGACGCAGTATACAATGCTTTTGCGCGGAAAAACGCACGCGCTTTTTGAGTTGAGCCTTGAGACGGGACGCAAAAATCAGATTCGGGCGCACCTTGCTTCAGTCGGTTTTCCGATCACGGGCGACAAAAATTACCGCGCGGCGACAAATCCGTTCGGACGCCTTACGCTCCACGCGCGGCTTCTTGCCTTTACGCACCCGTTTACGGGAGAGCGCATGAAGTTTGAAGTCCCCGAGCCTGAAGAATGGCGTTTATTTGTTGAACGAAGCGGGAGCGCAATGGAGATGCGCGGAAAGCGCGGGGACTGGAGAAGCGGGAGCGGCGAGGCGGAAATGACGCACAAGCGCGGGAATGCGCTTTCGCACTCGTGCGGAATTGCACTTTCGCGGACGCGCGAGAGGAAAACGGATTTTATCGCGCGCGGAAAAGAGCGATCCCGCCGGTAACGTTTCATTCGCTTGCGCGAGAGCGTAGTTTTTGAAGCATTCGGCAAAATGCGCTTTCTTTCTTTTTTAATTCGCGGGAGCCGCGCGTTATCTTGCACAGCGAAAGATTGAATTTCCGCGCGATTTCCCGCTGCGTCGTTCCCGAGTCGATTTCCTTAACTAAAAGCCAGCGTTCGGCAAAATCCTTACGCTCCGCTTCCGTAAAAAGACAGTTGAAAAACTCCGTGAGAAAGGTTTTATCGGTTTCATCTGCAATGAGCGTACACAGTTCGTCATAACTGGATTCAAGAAGCAAAGAGCGTTCGTCGGCGTTCATAACGCGATTATAATCTAAAAAACGCCGAACTCCAATCAACAACCCCGACGCAGAGCATCGGGCTATTAAACCCTCCGCACGAATCAATGACTAAGTTTCTTTCTCGCGCGGCAAAACTCTGTCGGCTGTTTTTTCACGGGAGAAACGGCAGCCGGCGGTAAAGCGGTTCCGTCTTTCAAAATAGATTTTTCCCGTCGGCGTTTCATCTAAAGTTTGGCCGGCATTCAAGCGATAATATAATTACCGGATGCATTTTCCCCTCCCACCCATGTATCCGGTAGCCTGATGGGCACTGGCACGGTTTATTCCGTGCCTTTTTTTTATTTAACGACTGCGGCAAAAGTCTCCCGCTTCCCTTTTTTCATCAACAGGAAACATTCCCGCCTTGTCCGTCCAAAAAGCGAATGCGTACGGAAAGAATACGCCGCTGCGCTTGGTCTTCCACCGTAAAAAGCGCATTTTGCAGGCGGAAGACTTCGCCGGTTGAAGGAAGTCTGCCCATTTTTTCCAAAAGCCAGCCGCCGAGCGTCAAAAAATATTCGGATTCAAGAGAAAGGCGGAAAACGGCGTTGAGGTCGTCAAGCTTTATGTCGCCCGGAACGACAAACTCCTCAGGCGAGATGAGGCGGATCCGCTGTTCGGGGGCGCTCTCTCTCTGCGCTTCGGCGCTCATCCGTCCGAAAACGGCGCGCATAACGTCGTCCATCGTAACGATTCCGGAAGTCTCTCCCTGTTCATTCAAGGCGACTGCAAATTCCGTCCGCTGCTTTTTGAATGCGACCAGCAATTCAGGCGCGCTCAAAGATTCAGGCACGAACAGTGCGTCTTTCATAATTCTGCCCGCGTAGTCGCCGCCGTCTTTTGCGCGCGATAAGAGCACGGATTTGTAATGAATGACGCCCAAGATTTTTTCTTTTGTCCCCTCGTAGACGGGAATCATAGACAGTCCGCTTTCTGAAAACATGCGGACTGTCTGCGCTTTGTCCGCGCTCTGCGGAAGCGATTTTATGAGCGCGCGGTGTTTCATGATGCTTTTAACGCGTAAGTCGCCGAACTCAAAAATGCGGTAGAGCATTCGGCTTTCCGACTTTTCAAGCGTGCCCTCCGCTTCTCCCACTTCGATGAGCGTTTTCAATTCGTCTTCCGTTAAAAGCGTGCCGTCTTCAGGTAAAAAACGGCCGGCAATCAAGGAGGCCGCCGACGAAATGCGCGTAAAAAGACGCACGACGGGAAAAAGAATGACTTTCAGCGCGGAGAGGATAAACGAATTACGGCAAACTGTATCTTCCGGCGCAAAAGCCGCCGCCGTTTTGGGAATAATCTGCCCGAAGACCGTTGCGACAACGGTGATGAGCGCAGTCGCAATGCCCACGCCGCCGGATCCTGCAATTTCGACGGCAAGAGCCGTTGCGAGGGCGGACGCGAAGCTGTTCATAAAGTTTGTACCGATGAGGACGACCGTTAAAAGTTCGTCCATGCGCTCGCGGAGGGCTGCGGCTTTTTGCGCGCCTTTGCGCTTTTCGCGGAGCAGGAGGCGCATTTTAAGCTTTGATACGGAAAGAAAGGCGGTTTCAGAACTTGAAAAAAACGCTACGGCGCGGATTATCGCAATAAGAGATGCAAGTATTGCGGCGGTTTTTAGAAAGTTTACGGCGTTCACGTCTCCGTCTCCGTTTTTGAGCGCGAGCGTACGCGCGCTTTTGCAATGCGCTTCTTGTGCACGGCTTCCACCGTAAACAAGAAGCCTTCGTATTCGACTGCATCTCCCTTTTTGGCAAGCCGCCCGAGCCGTTCGGTGATCCAGCCGCCGAGCGTTTCGCTCAAATGGGAGCAAAGTTTAATTCCCGCATGTTCTTTTAAGTCGGAAAGCAGGACGGAACCGTCGACCGTAAAGTCGGAAAAATCCTGCGCTTCAAAAAGTCCCTGCACGTTCCGGCTCGGCGTACGGCTTCCTTCCGCTCCGAAAATCTCCGTGTACAAGTCGTCCTGCGTCAAAAAACCTGCCGTGCCGGAATATTCGTCCGTAATGATTGCCGCCGCCTGCCGATTTTGGCGGAGCAGCTCTTGAACCGATGAGATTTTTTTTGCGCCGAGTATGAACAAGGGCGGGCGCACGGCTTTTTTTATGTCGAATTGTTCGCACGTTCCTGTATATTTGAGCAAGTCCTTGAGGTACAAAACGCCGACTATGCGGTCAAGGTTTTCGTGATAGACGGGGAAATACGAAAAACGCGTGCGCTGGGCGCGCTCAAGCGCATCGCGGTACGTGCAGGTGTCGGGAAGCGCTTTCATACGCGTGCGCGGAATCATAATGTCGCGCGCTTCAAGGTCGGTAAACGTAAAGACGCGGCGCATCATGTTTTTTTCACCGCGTTCGAGAATTCCCGTCTCCCATCCGGCTTCGATAAACTGTTTGATGTCTTCTTCCGTGTACGACTGCACAGGCTTTGCCGTATCGATTTTAAGCAGGCGCAAAATAAATCGGGAAAAGGCTGTCAGCAGGACGACTGCAGGGCGCATGAGGGCAACGACGACGGAGACGAAACGCGAGAGACGGTAGGCGACTGCGTCGGGGTTTCGGGTGGAAAGCGTTTTAGGCGTGATTTCGCCGAAAATCAAAAGCAAAAAGGTAACGGTAAAAGTCGCAATGCCCACTCCCTTGCTTCCGAAAAGTTTGAGAGAGAGCGCGGTCAATAAAGACGAGAGGAGAATGTTTACAAAGTCGTTTGCGGCAAGCAGCGTGTTGATAAGCGTTTCTTTTTGGTCGAGGAGTTTTCCTACGCGGAGGGCGCGTTCGTCTTTTTTACCGCGCAAAATGCGAAGGCGCAATTTGTTCATCGCAAGAAAGGAGCACTCCGAAATGGAAAACAGCATCGAAAGCGTTATGAGGAGAATGCAGGCTGCGATAAGTCCGGTAAGAACAAGCATTGCGTCTTATCGTTCGGCTAACGCGTAGGCGCGGCGGAAGGCGGAGTTTGAGCTTGAATCCGTGGGCGCCCCGCTTTCAAGTCCGCTGTCGTACGCGGGAGAAGGAATTGGGGGAGCCGTATCCGCGTTTGAAGCTGCGTCCGGCGCGCGCAAAGTTTTTTCCGCTTCGTCCGCGGTAAGCGCAATTTTTTGTGCATACGGACTTTCAGGGGCGGCGGAAACGGAGGTGAGCAAAAGCGAAATAATCCGGTCGGCAAAAGCGCTGCCATTAAGAGCCAAAACATTTGCCGCCGCGTAATACAAAAGCTGCCGGTCGATAGGATTAAGGCGTTCGTCGGCCGCCGCTTTTTCGTAAACGGCCGCCGCTTCAGCGGGACCGGACGCTTTCAGCCGCTCGGAGGCGTCCAAGTACGCGCCCTCTCGGAGATAGGAGCTGACAAGTCCGCTTTCATTTTTTTTATCGATGCGGGGAATGAGGCGCACAAGGTCTTTGAGCGGCGCGCGGCAGTTTTGCGCCGTGCGCGCGTAGAGCTCATCGATTGCCTGCGCTTTTTTTACGCCGGAAGAGTTTTTTACCGCCGCTGTCAGTTCGTTTACCAGACGCGCCGTATCTTTTTGCGCCTCAAGCGCGTCGGCGTAAGCGGCAGCGTCGGCGCCTCCGTAATTAAAATCCGCTTTGCCGACGTAATAACCGTCCGCCGTCGCGATGACTGCCTGCGGCGTTTCTTTCACCGCGTAAGAGTCGGCAACGGAAAACTGTTTTTGCAACGTTTTTTGCTTCGCGGAAAGCCGATTTTTTTTGTCAGCAGTCGATTTTTCATCGTTTTCTTCTATTAGTATATTCGCTTTTGAAAAGTCGAAATGGACGCAGACATAGGAATCTTCTACCGCGTCCGTAAAGGCGCGCGACTTTGTCAGCAGCGCGACGGCAGAAGCGGAGTCTTCAAAATCCTGAAACGAGGATACGAAAAGCAAAATATTTTTTTTCTGTGATTTTGCAGCTTTTTTCGCCGCCTCAAAATCCGCGTACCAGCCGAACTCGTTTTTCCCCGCCGCGCAGGAAACGGCAAGGACGCACATAAGCCCGATAAAAAACGGAAGTTTTTTCATAAACGCTCCACTAAAAGCGCGGCGTAACGCCGAGCGCGCATGCTCAGGATTTTACCCGAAAGACGGGACGCATTGCAAATAAGGATGGGGTCAAGAGAAGCGGCCGGTTGTTCTCTATCCCCATCAAAAAATATTTTTCCCGATGTGACAAAACTTGTCACCCTGCTGTGTTTATACTCGCACCCGCAGAGAAAAATGGTGTGCGCGGCGCAGACCATGCGGAAAAATTATATGCGATGTCAGGAGGACAAAATGGGAAAGAAAAGTTTTATTGCGGGGGCGGCGGCTGCGCTCGGAGCGGTCGGGGCTGCTGCGGCGCTTTATGAGTCGGGATTGCTTGACGATTTGGATTTGTTCGGATTTTTGGACGACGACATTGATTCGGATGACAGTTTTTTCGACGGTGAAGACGACTACGATGATGATGAGACTGATGATTCTGAAAGCGATGATTCCGGCGGAAACGACGACGGCGGCTCCGCCGGCGCGGAAGCGAATACGAACGGCGCGGAAGAAGATTTTGACGTTCGGGCAAAGAAAAACGCGCAGGAAATTTACCGCGATATTTTTGCCCGCGAAGAAAATGAGCGGGAACTTTCGCGCCTTTTGTCCGCAGTCGATCTTTCCTCTCTTTCTTCGAAACAAGCGGAAGAGATTGCCGAACGTTTAAAACGTTCTGAAAAACTGCAGGAAAACGCACGCCGCACCAAAGAGACCTTTCTCAAGTTTGCCGAACAAGCGTGCGGTATGACGGCAAAAGACGTTATCGCCTTTCGGGCAGGAGATGAATGCGGTGAAGAAATGCAAGCGCAAGGGGACGTTTTTCACGCAGGGTGAGGTGAAAAGTCGTCTTTTAGCAGAAAAAACGGCGGCATGGACAGTCGAAAGGCCGTTGAAACCGGCTGCCGTATGAAACGGCGCGCTGTGCGTCATGGAGGATACAATGGGAAAAAGAATAAAGCGGAAAGTCATTATGAACGCGGTTGGAGATGCGATTGGGAATGCAGGACTTGCAGTACTCGGCGCGGGGCACGCGCTTGTCCAGTCGGCAGGGAGCGAGGAGCGTGAAAGCGGAAAAGACAAGAAAGCGGGTTTTAAGAGCGCGCTGGCGGAGGCGGCTGGCGCGGGATTTATTCTGTTTGGGTGGGTTCTTTGTATGGCGTCAAATGCAATCAACACGACGGCACTGCGTTTTTTTCCTCCTGACGAACACGAGGAATTTACCGACGATCCGCTCCAGATAATGGGCTTTTTTTGCCGCGACAATGAAATGGCTGACCTTAATTCGATATTTGATTGAGAGCGGGAGTGGACGCAGCGCATTCCACAGGGGATGCTTCTTGATACGTCTTCGGGAGACGCTGTTTGGCAGCGTATGGAAGACGTTTCTGCCGGAACCACAAAGTTTATGTTTCGCGGCAGAATTGAGAACGGCAGGGAGGTGCAATATCGGGGGGCGGACGGTACCCCTCCGGTTAATGGGGCTGACGGCACAGCGTTTACGGCTGTATCTTCCGAAGACGAATACAAGAATCGGTTTTCCATTACGCCGGAGAACGGTGGTATATGTTTAGGTTTTATGAGGCGAAGTCTGCGGTGTGGGCAGGAAGGATAGACAGATAATGCGAAAAAACGTGAAGTTGTCGAAGCGGTTTAATCCTTCGGCGGAAGGCGGGAAGGCGGCGCAAAAAGAAGCCTCCGTGTTTGTTGACTGCAGAGAGCGCGCGTTAGGTGTAAAAGTTATTCGGCTTGCCTATAACCTGCCCCCTGAGTTCAGCGGACGGGAGGCGGAGACATTTTGCTTAAACGCGCTTTGACGCTGCCTTTTCCAGTCGATTGAATGAAAAATCCTCACGTGCTCACCGAATTACAGCCGTTTTTGGATAAAGTCGATAATTTCTTTCTTTGTCTGTTCTCGGTCGGGATCAGAGTCTTCCATCAAGGCGGCGGCGCGCACGTTCAAGGCTTTTGCCAATTTGAAAATCGTCATAATCGTGGGGACTTTGCGGCGCGTCTCTATCATTGCAAGAAAACCTTGAGAAATTCCCGCCTCGACTGCCAAATCCATCTGACTCATGCGCTTTTCCTGTCTGAGTTTTTGGATTCGCTCGGAAACTTTATGTACTTCAGCAATGATTTCAATATCCATACCGGTACAGTAGCGAACGGATAAGTCTCTCTCAAATATTTATAGACGACTTTATAAATATCTTGTAATTGAAAATATATTCTATAGAAATATGAAAATTGTTGTGTTAATCTATTTATCTGATTTTATCCGGCATAAGGCTGACTTTGGAGGCGCGTATGAAAAATTTTGGAGCAAATAACAATTCCGTCATTCCGCCGCGTATGGGCGAGAGCGTCCCGATGCGCTGCAAGGCGTGCGGCAAGTCCTTCCGCGCCAAATACGGAGGAATTTTTGCCGCGTTCGTAAAGCCCGCCTGCCCGAACTGCGGCAGCGGCAACATGGAAAAGGACGGGAGGGTGATGAATTAGGGCGGGCGGCTGTTACGGAGTTTGAAAGATGGAACTGTGCGCCGCCCTGCCAAGTTTTGCTTACGCAAAACTTGAGGAGACTGGTGTTTGCAGACGGAGATAGGGCAATGCTTAATGAGGGATGCGTAATGCGGAATTGAAAATACGCATTCTGCATTATAATTGCTGTGCTCGGAGCGGGGATATCGGAGAGGTGAAAATAAAATTTTCTGTGCTACGGAGGAAAAATGAATGAAAGCGCGCTATAGGATATTGGCGGTTGTTACGGAGAAAAAGGTATTAGCGTTGTCGCTGGACTCAAGAGGCGTTACAACGCCGGTGAGTATAAACGGCAATCCGTGTATGTATTATGAGAGCGCCGGCGATATGGAAAGTTTTTTGCAGTACATAAAAGACGATTACAGCATAAACGATTTTGATGACGACGATTTTGCGCTTATCGTTGTTGACTGCGGGCAGGACGGAACTGCCGCCAAACGTCTGCACGCTCTGACGCTCAAGGCAAAGTGCAGCAGCCTCATTGAAGCGGAGTATGTGCTGCCGTTTATTGCGGCAAGGAAACGCGCGATAAAAAAGGGCGATGAGTTTGCCGTTACCGTTGAGGATGCGGCGTATACGCTCCACGCTGATGATGAGGGGCGCATTGACTGCGCGCGCTGCGGTACGGATGAAACGCCGGCGGAAAACGCGCTCCCCCTTGACGCGGCGGACTTTACCGCGCTGTTTTCCGCAGATATAAACGCGTTCGGGCGCGATGCGGAGATTGCGGAATTGGAATTGCAGACGGAGTATGAGCGGAAGCTTAAAAATATTGAACAAGGGCTTATAGAATACTTTGGCGAAGACAAAAAAGAGCTCATTCAAAAATTGACAGCAGAATCAGCGCAGCCGCACGGCAATCACGCTTTGCTCCCGCAGCCGCATCCCAATACAAGTCCAATAGTAACTCCCGCACCTGCGGCGCAAACGACACTCCCAAGCGATATGGTATTTGTTGAAGGCGGCATGATTGATATGCCGGATTCGGAAGAGTTTAACGGAATAAAGGTTGAAAGTTTTTATATGGCAGCGACTCCGGTAACGATGCAGGAATATTTTGACGTAACGGAAAAGGTGCCGGATGCGATCTTGGGAATGTACGCCGTGCAAGCGGGTTTGCTCAAAACGCTTGACCCATACGCTCAAGCAGATGCGTGCGCTATGTCTCACGATGATTTGAACGAGACGTTTTCCAACCTCAAAACGCATTTTTATTTGGAAACGCCTGAAATCGATAAAGAACATTTCGTACAACTGCAAAAAGGCGGAACCTTGCTGCTGCCTAAAACTGCGCTTGCAGACGTGGACGCAATACTGCGTTCAAAATATAAATTTCTTGCATGGGAAGACTTTATTGAGCAGGCGCTTGATTTTTACGGAAGAGACGTTCCGGTAACGCACGTTTCCATAAAAGACCAAGTCTTTTTTTGTAATCAAAAAAGCAAAAAAGACGGACTGGATGAAATAATAAAATTAACAGAAAAACACCACAAATCAGGACCTGTGACGGCGGCTGAGTACCTTGATGTAGTAGGAAGAACTCCTGAAAATGAATTGAAGTATAATATTATGTTCAGCAAATTTAACACCAAAGTCTCGTACGAAGTCTACTTATCAAGAATCCATATATCCGATGAAGATATGCAGTATTTCTGTGAAAAGAAAACTCAAAAAGATGGTATTTCCTATATTCCGGCAGAATCTTTATCTCTCCTGCCGGGTCGTTACTATTATGTACAGTGTTATGAACTTGTTTCCTCAAATAAACAGGGCTATTACATACCGACTTCAGCAAAATGGATATATGCTGCCAACGGTGGTAAAGACCAGCAGAGTTTTCAATATGCAGGCAGCGATGATTTAGATGCTGTCGCATGGTACGCAGATAATACCGGCGGCAAACTGCATCCGGTCGCGCAAAAACAACCGAACACAATCGGCCTATACGATATGAGCGGTAATATATGGGAAACAACTGCCGTAGATAACGCCAATACGTTCTACGAATTCGGAGGCTCGGCTTGCAATCCCTCTGACATATACTCCTTATCTGTTCACCTTTCAATTTTTGAGATTGACGGGTATACCGGCTTCAGGATTTGTAAAAGCTGCGGCGGACGGGAATAAATAAACCGGTTCGAAAACTCCAATTCCGAACCGGTTGAATTGGAGTTTAAGTCTTTATGAAATAGGGAAGCTGCAATAAAATACAAATCGAGGAGGATTTTATGGCAAAGCATAACCGCCGTTATAAAGATTCGGTTTTTGTTGACCTATTCAGCGAGGATAAAAACGCAAAAGATAACTTTTTGTCGTTGTACAACGCCCTGCACGGTACGCACCTCGAGCGCACGACGGAGCTCAAAACGCTCAAATTGGAGCAAGCCGTCTACACAAAATTATCGAACGACGTATCGTGCCTTATCGACAATAAAATCATCGTCTTAGCCGAGCACCAGTCGACCGTCAATGAAAATATGCCGCTTCGCTGTCTGCAATACGTCGCCCGTCTGTACGAGCAGATTCAAGAGCCGCGCGCAAAATATTTTCGGATATTGCAAAAAATCCCAACGCCGGAATTCTACGTATTCTACAACGGGCGGGAAAATTATCCTGAGCAAAAAACCTTAAAACTCTCCGACGCCTATATGACAGAATCATCCGCGCCCTCGTTAGAGCTTGCCGTACGGATTTTGAATATCAACACGGATAAAAACAACAAAATCCTTCGGGACTGCAAACCGCTTGAGGAATACAGCCTCTTTGTGGAATCTGTCCGCCGGCATACGGCAGCCGATAAAGCGCACAGCTTTGAAGAAGCGATCAAAGAGTGCATAAAAAATGATATTTTGAAAGAATATCTGCAAAGAAAATCACGGGAGGTACTGAATATGTTACTTGCAGAATACGATTACGACACGGACATCGCAGTCCGGTGCGAAGAAGCCGGCAAAATCGCCTTTGCGCAAGGCATGGAATACGGGGTTGAACGAGGAATTGAACGCGGGATAGCGCAAGGCATGGAACAAGGCTCTTACCAAGCGAAAGTTGAAACGGCAAAAAAATTGCTTGCAATGGGATTGTCTTCCGAATCGATTGCAAGCGCAACCGGTCTTTCAAAAGAGGAGGTAGAAGGGCTATGAAGAGGGGGCGGGCGGCTGTTATGGAGTTTGAAAGATGGGAACTGTGCGCCGCCCTCTCAGGTTTTGCTTACGCAAAACTTGAGGAAACTGTTTTTTGCCGTCGGAGATAGGGCAATGCTTAATTTAAGGATGCGTAATGCGAAATTAAAAACACGCATTCCCAAATTAAGAATTACGCACTACGAATTACAATGGCTGCACTCGGAGAGGTGAAAATAAATTTTCTGTGCTACGGAGGAAAAATGAATGAAAGCGCGCTATAGGATATTGGCGGTTGTTACGGAGAAAAAGGTATTAGCGTTGTCGCTGGACTCAAGAGGCGTTACAACGCCGGTGAGTATAAACGGCAATCCGTGTATGTATTATGAGAGCGCCGGCGATATGGAAAGTTTTTTGCAGTACATAAAAGACGATTACAGCATAAACGATTTTGATGACGACGATTTTGCGCTTATCGTTGTTGACTGCGGGCAGGACGGAACTGCCGCCAAACGTCTGCACGCTCTGACGCTCAAGGCAAAGTGCAGCAGCCTCATTGAAGCGGAGTATGTGCTGCCGTTTATTGCGGCAAGGAAACGCGCGATAAAAAAGGGCGATGAGTTTGCCGTTACCGTTGAGGATGCGGCGTATACGCTCCGTGTCGATGATGAAGGACGTATTGACTGCGCGCACTGCGGTACGGATGAAACGCCGTCGGAAAACGCGCTTACCCTTGGCGCGGCGGACTTTACCGCGCTGTTTTCCGCAGATGCAAGCGTTTTCGGGCGCAATGAAGAAGCCTTAAAGCAAAAGGACGCTGAAATTGCCGAGCTGAAAGCCGAATACGAGCGGGAAAAGGAAAACTATGAACGAAGGCTTGCAGAATATGAACGTAAAAAACAGCCTCTGCCCCCCCCCCCCCCCGACATTCCGGTACCAGTACAAGTACGAGGGAGACTAAGCCCTACGGCTCCGAATCAAGAAGAGAGGGACAAGTTAATTCGGGCATGGGTGCTGCAGATGGAACGACTGCGGTACAAAACGTAAGAGCCGTTGCCGTCTCTCCTGCGATGTTTTTACGCGGCAGCATGAATAACTGGGACGCAACGGCGATGACGCTTGATATGTCTTCAGGAGAAGCCGTTTGGTCGTGTAGGGTAAACCTCTTTGTTGGAACGGTAAATTTTGTATTCGCAAATGAAAATGTTGAAGAGGAGCAATATTGTATACCGGCTAATATTAATAATGCTGCTGTAGTACCAAACGGTATTACGAAAAATGCAAAATACATAGACGGCAGACAAAAACAATTTTCCTTTACGGTTACGATATCGCCCCTGCAAAACGGTGAGTACGCATTCATATTCAATGAGACGCGGATGACGGTACAAGTCAAACGCAAAAGATAAACAGACCTGTTCCAAAACAAAAATTTCCGGACAGGTTTAATAGGAGTAATTATGGAAGATTCCACACAATTGACGGCGCAGACGGCTCAAGTCTTGAGTCTGTTTAATGATCTGCAAAATTCGGAAGAAAACGAGGTTATTGAAACCTTTGCGGATATCGGTTTTCCGCCGGACAAGAAAACCGTACTTGACAGGAATTCGGCGTGCTTTTTTAAGGTAACGCAGCTTGCATTCGACAAAGATTATCCGCACAGAGAAGCGTTTGAAAACGTGCTTGCCTCGCTGGATAATCCGGCGTTCAATTTTGCATACGTTCTTTCCGGCACGGAGCGGGGAATTGACTTATATATAGGCATTGTAAAAAACGTCAATCCCGGAAACAGTCAAACCGGCGAATATATGAGCGCAAACGACTACGGAAAGATTCTCAAAAATGCCTTTGAGGGGAACTTTAACGGCAGTGCGCTGGAACAAGTAAAAGATAAGCAGTCAAACGACTTTCTTTTGGAAGGCGCACAACTATATTCAAACAATATAGGAGAAGTAAACGCGGGGCTTTTACTCGGCATTCCGACAGTCAATGAAAAAGATGCCGGGGATGAACAGGACTTTCAGGGAATAGACCGGCTTATAAATTCAATGCTCGGACTTGAGTGGAGACTGGTCGTCGTATGCGAGCCTGTTTCACGGGATGAAATGCTTTCCTTGCAGCGCAATGTATACGGACTTTACAACCGTCTTGCGCTTATCTCAAAACTGACCTTGCAGCACAGTGAAAATGACGGCTCGTCCGTTGCAGTCGGCAATACGCATTCGGAATCGGAGAATATAACGAACAACGTCAACGAGAGCGATACAAGCACAACCACATGGGGAGAGAATGATTCCACTGAATCCGGCAGGTCAACCCACGGTCATAACAAAGGAGGCAGCCAAGCGCATACAAAAGGCGGTGGAAAAAGTAGAGGAGAAACAACATCGGACAGCGAAAGCCGCACAAGCACGCAAAACCGCGGTTCGTCCAACGCGGTAACGCTTGAGCTTGCCAACAAGCACGCGCAGGATTTAATGAAATATATGGAAGAAGAGCTTTTAGAGCGCATTCGCTTAGGGCTCGGTAAGGGAGCGTTTAAGACGTCCGTGTATTACATGGCAAAGGAACCAAGCCATGCGGAACGGCTAAAAGTCGGACTTATGTCAATCTTTCAAGGGAATAAGGCGACTCACAGTCCGCTTATCGCAAAAAAATTAAAAAAATCCGTAGAAGAAACCTGCGGCATTTTGCAAACATACCAAAATCAATACGACACGCAGCCTGCCGTTTCCGAAGATGCGCGGCTGCTTTTATCCCGTCCCGATTCAAAACTCGGTGAAGGGCTTTGCACCTATCTGACCGCGTCTGAAATCAGCCTGTTGGCGGGACTGCCTCAGACGGAGGTTCCCGGCATTCCGCTTAAAGAAATTGTAGACTTCGGACTGAACGAAAAACCGTTCGGAACGCAAGAGGCGGGGATAGAACTCGGCTACATGGTACAGCGCGGGCGTCCGCTTACAAAACTGCCGTTTACGCTTTCGCGAAAAAGCATGGCAAAGCACACCTTTATCGCAGGCGTTACCGGCAGCGGAAAAACAACCACCTGCCACAAGCTGCTTTCACAGGCAAAAATCCCCTTCCTTGTTATTGAGCCTGCAAAAACCGAATACCGCACGCTCATCAACGGAGACGTCTCCGGCACGGGAAGCGCGTTTAAAGATATCGTCGTCTTTACGCTCGGCAACGAAACTGCTTCTCCGTTTAGAATAAACCCGTTTGAACTGATCCCCGGCGAAGTGATTTCATCGCATATCGATATGGTAAAGGCGACTTTTACGTCCGCTTTCCCGATGGAAGCGTCTATGCCGCAGATTTTGGAAGAAGCGATCTACCGCTGCTACGAAAAAAAGGGCTGGAATATCGACACGAATGAAAACGACTCCTACGGAGACGCGGCGTTTGACGCCGATACGGACAGTTTTCCCATTCTTTCCGAATTGCTGACGGAATTGGACGCCGTTGTTGGCGAAAAAGGATTCGGAGCGGAACTTGCGGCAAATTATAAAGGTTCGCTTGTCAGCCGTCTTTCCAATCTGACCGTCGGATCAAAAGGCGCCATGCTCAACTGCGCTCATTCCACCGACTTTAACTATATTGCCGAGCATAACGTCATTCTTGAAATGGAAGAGCTGAAGTCTCCGGAAGATAAATCGCTTCTGATGGGCTTTGTTTTGTCGCGCCTTTCTGCGGTTATCAAAGCAAAACACAAGGAAAATCCCGACTATAGACATCTGACGCTTATAGAAGAAGCGCACCGCCTGCTTTCCAAAGTGGAATTCGGCGACAGCGGTTCTAAAAAAGGCGCGGTTGAAACCTTTACGGACTTGCTTGCGGAAGTTCGTAAATACGGCGAAGGGCTGATCGTCGTAGACCAGATTCCGAATAAACTTGCGCCTGAGGTATTAAAAAACACCAACACAAAGATTATCCACAAGATTCTTGCCAAAGACGACAAAGAAGCGGTCGGAGACACCATGCTGATGGACGACAAACAAAAGGAATATCTTTCAGCCCTTGAAACGGGAAATGCCGTCGTCTTTAACGAACATACGGACAAACCCGTTCACGTCTTTATTACGCGTATCACCGACACCAACGAGCGCGAAATCGGCGATGAAGTTGTCCGCACGCGGTTTTTAGAAAAGCGTCCTGAATTGGGGAAGTGTTACGACGATCTTGAAATTCTCTCTATTTACAGATTGTACGATAAGGTTGCGGAAAGTATTTCGAAGAGGGAGCCGGATAGTGCAACCTGCGAACAGCTTAAAAAAGCAATCGGAGAAGTTTCTCAGAAAACGGGACTGGAACGTAAAAAGATATGGACTCTTTTAATACGCAGACGGGAACTGTTGAAAGGCAAAGCGAAAAGCGATGATAAACCGGAAGACACTCAAAAGCGTATTGCGGAACTTACGGATTTTTACATCGGCGTGTTCGATGCAAAAAATATAACAAAAGAGGATATCGGTGGAGATATTTGCCGGTATCTGATGTAAAATTTAGGAGGAACGATTATGTTCGGAGTTATTATTGGAGCCATTGGAAGTATTATTGCAGCGGCAACGACAATCGGAAAAGCTCTTGCGATTGCAGGGCTTGCAATTCAGGGATTAAAAGCGCTCGGCAGCGCCTTTGTCGCGTTGGGAAAGGCATTAGGCATTATCAAGCCTGAAACAAAGCCTGAAGAATTGGGAGACAAAGCAATTCAAGCGGAGGAAGCGGGCATAAAACCTGAAAATTTTGATTCGTATGATAAATATGTAAAAGCAGTGGAAGGATTTAAAGTCGATCCTGAAAAATCAAAGCTCATTCCCGAAGAGGAGAAGTTGCAAAAAGGAATTACCCTTACTTCGGCTCTTGCTGCAGAAAAATACCCGGATTTCCCCATGGAGGCATTTGCAAAATATGTAATTGCAAATCCGCAGTATTTTACGGAAGCGCGTATGACGGAATTCGGAAAGCTGATAAGCGGCAGTCTCGACACGGCAAAAACTGTGTTCGGATACATGAATGGAACCGAACACAACGACAAAAAACTTGCCCAAGCGGAAACCGCTTTAAAAGGTATTGAAAAGGCAATAAACCCGAATATCAGCGATTCCGATGCGCTGACTAACGCATTAAAATCGCGTAAATAAAAGCACTCCGTTATCAAACGGGTTGACGAGTTCTCAATCGCACAAACAGCGCGATTGAGAACATTGCATTTAAAAGTACCCTGTTCCGAACCAGAAGTTTCCGAACAGGTTTATGAAGGAGGAAAATAATATGCAAGCGCGCTATAGAATACTTGCGGTCGTTACCGCTTCAGAGGCGCGGGCGCTTGCCGTCGATACAAGCGGCAATGCAAACCCCGTGAGCATAAACGGAAATCCGTGTATGTATTATGAAACATCAGAAGATATGGATACATTTGTAGAGTTTATAAAAGACTTCTACAGTATCAATGATTTTGACGACGATGATTTTGCGCTCATCATTGTTGACTGCGGGCGGGACGGAACTGCCGCCAAACGCCTGCACGCGCTGACTCTCAAAGCAAAGTGCAGCAGCCTTATCCAAGCGGAGTACGTACTGCCGTTTATTGCGGCAGCCAAGCGCGCAATAAAAAAGGGTGACGAATTTGCTGTCTCTGTTTTGGATGCTGCATATACAATCTGCGTTGATGAAAACGCCCATGCCGACTGTGCCTGCTCCGATTCAGAGCCTGAAAATGCGCTCATTCTTGAGACGTCGGATTTTATTACGCTTTTTTCCGCAGATACAAGCGTGTTCGGACGCGATGAAGAAGCCTTAAAGCAAAAAGACGCACAGATTGAAAAGATGAGAACGGAATACGAGCGGGAATTGACGAACGCGCAGAAAAAAGCGGCGGAAGAACGCTCCGAACATCAACGGCAGCTGGCAGAGACCGAGAGCCGGAAAGACGCAAAAATCTTGGAACTGCAAACCGAATATGAGCGAAAGCTTGAAAGTGAAATCGATAGAGTGCTTACGAACAGTGTAGTCTGCGTAACTAAACACGCTGCTGCATCCGGCGGTTATTTTTCTGAGTATGAGAAAAATGGTCTTACTAATCCATATAACGGCTTTCTTCACATTCTCAATCAAATAGGCAGTTCTGCTTATGCTGCTAGTAAAGAGAGTTCTGGTTATTATAGACTCAGATGGGAACTCCAGAGAGGCTGTGAACATGGTGCTCTGGTAGAAGAAGGGCAATGTATTGCACATCTAACCGGCTTTGAAGGGAAAGCAACTGTTCGTTCCTCATCAACATATAACATTTTTGCTCCATGTTCAGGAAAGATATTTTATTTGAAAGTAGTGGAACATAATTTTGGCGACAGGACCCCTTTTGCAATCATTACCCCCCCCCCCCCCCCCCGAAACAGTGAACGAGTAGAAGGAGAAAGACAAGTTAATTCGGATATGGGGGACGCAGATTACGCCGCCGAAGAGCAAAACATTGCCGTAGTCGTAGCCGTCTCTACGGCGATGTTCTTGCGCGGCAACATGAATAATTGAGGCGCGATGGGGATGATGCTTGATGCGCCCTCAGGAGAAGCCGTTTGGTCGTGTACGGTATATCTTGCAGTCGGTACAACCGCGCAATTTAAGTTTTGCGCTGCTGTTGAAAACTGGTCGCAGCAGTGGGGCGCGCTTGATTACATGCGTGCTGTTATTCCGCTTGACAGCGCAGACTACAAGTCAACATCAGGCAGGAAGTCTAATAGTAATTTTTTCTTCACCGTGCCGGACAGCGGAGAATATGTATTCATATTCAATGAAACGCGGATGGGAGTGAGGGTAATGCGTAAATTTTAATGCTTAATTCGGAATGCGGAATTCATAATTAAGTCCTCCGCATTCCCAATTAAAACCAATTCCCCTCACGCAGCGTTCGCTTCGTGTCTTCATAGCCGAGGCGGATTAAGCGGCGTATCCGCGCGGAAGAAAAGTTTAGAGCGCCGAGTTTTCCAAGCGGCTCGGACGGGCGGATTGTAACAACGCGCATTTGAGGCGGCGGAGGGGGAGTTATTTCGGCATTTTCCAACAAGGTGATTACGATGGCGCAGGCGCAGTGTGTTCTGATAAGCGGGGCAAGCGGTACGTTGCAGGTAAGTCCGCCGTCAAGGTAGAGCGTGCCGTCAATCGTCTCCGGCTTAAAGGCAAGCGGGATTGCGCTTGAAGCAAGGAGAATTTTTCGGATTTTCGGGATATTGTATCCGTTTAGTCTAAAATATTTGGTTCCGAACAGAGGAAAAACGGCTGTGCAGGCGGCATAAACTGAAGGAATTTTGGGATTGTGCAGATTTTTAAGCGGAATGCTCTGCATAATTTCCAAAAGTCCGTCTCTGCTCCAGATACCGTTTTCCGCAACTGTCTTGAACGACGATAAGGCGGCGCTAAAAAGTCCCTCTGCAATAAAAGATAATCCGTCTTCTATTGCAGGAAGAGATTTGTCCTGCAACGAAAGGATTTTGTCATGGACGGCGCACGTCCAAATGCGTTCCACCGTTTTGTACGGTACAAGAGTAAAAAGAGCGGCGTTGAGCGCGCCGACGGACGTTCCCGACAATACGGAAATGCGGTCTGCAATGCCTGATTCCCGTAAATATTTCCATACGCCGGCTTGATACGCTCCCTTTCCGCCTCCGCCTGCTAATACTAAACCGAGTTTCTTTTCCATGCGGAAAGTATAGCGCAGCGGGGGCGACAAGAGACGGCGCAGGTGGGTGCTATAAAGATTTGACAGACTTAAACTGAGTTCAGCCTGCTGCAAGTTTACTAATCGAAAACTTGAGGAAATGTTGCGGGCGGAATAGAATGAAATTTGAGAGACAATACAAAGTTGCCGTCCGCCCGGGGTGAGTTTTCATTGCGGCGGCAACGCAATCCGGTTACGGGGAATGGAGCCTAGACAGTCGGCAATTTTGCGTAACGGACAAAGACGGCGTTTCTATTCGCCTTATTACTGAGTACTTACGGTAAAGTGCAGTTTTTGCAGTCGAAAAGGGCGGAGAAAGGCAGTATCTAACAAGAAAAAACATACGGAGGAAATTATGGATGAATTATTCAAAGACAAATACCGCACGGCGTACAAGCGGATGTTTGAAATCGATAAGATGATACGAGCGGGAAAATGCCCGTCGGCGAAAAAGATTGCGGAAAAACTTGAGGTGAGTAAGCGCACAATTCAGCGCGACCTTCGGTATATGGAAATGAATCTCGGCGCGCCCATCGAATACAGTCATGAAAAGCGCGGCTATTTTTACTGCTATCCCGACTTTGCGCTTTTGGATTTTGCCTACAGTGAGAGCGACATTGCCGTTTTGACGCTTGCGTGGCGCCTTATGGATTCGCTTTTCGGCGGGACTTTTTATGCGCCTCAGATTGACGATATATTCCGCTCCATCGTCGAGCGTGCAGGACAAATGCAAAAAATGACCTTCCACACGGTGCGGGAGAATATCCAGATTGCGCTTTCCAACTGGGGAACTTTTTCCGATGCGGAAACGTTTGTGCAGTCGATGAACAAAAATCTTTGCGTTCGCTGCGTAAAAGACGGCGAGACTGAAGTCCTGCTGCGTCCGGTACGGCTCATTTATGCGTGGGACGACTGGTATCTTCTTTATATAATGGAAGATTACCGCGACAACACCGACTTTCATATTGAAAAACTCAAGCGGTTTTCAAAAATCCGCGCGGCAGGAAAGGCGGAAAGTCTCCGCGTAAAAGATATTGTCGGCACGATAATCGAATATCCGGCTCCGACTTTCGGCGCGCGACATACGCGCGTTGAGCGCACGGAAGAATACGGGGACACGCTTTTTGTCGACATTTACGGAAACGCAGACAGTTTCCGCCTTATCTACCGCCGCTTACCTGACGGAAGCCTTGAGTTCATCAAAAACGACTGGACTATGCTTCACGGGCATATGATGGAAACGATTCTTAACGCCTGCGATGATGACGGGATAATGGATTACTTACTGCAGAAGATGTCCGACGGGAAGACGTAAGCGGCGCGCTGTCTGCTGCAGGCGGCTGCTGCGGAAGTTTGACAGAGTGTACTGTGTTCCGCCTGCACTCGTTTTGCCTATTGGCAAAACGAGCAGAAAACAGTGTTCGGCGGGCGGCGGCATTCCTTATTATGAATTACGAATGCCTAATGAGGAATGCGTTTGCTGATGGCAGATTGTTTAGCGTGCAATACGGAGAAGCCCTCCCCCAAAAACTTCATTCACCGCACGTTTTGCTTAATATCTTCTCAAAAAACACTTTCACCTCTCCCCCAACCCTGAAAAACGTCTTCCCAACAATGCCGCCTCACCCCTAACCCCATTCCCCGCAAGTTTTGCCGACAGGCAAAACTTGTAGCGGGCGGCACACCGCTAAATCTTTCAAACTCAGTTCTCTGCCGCCCGCCGCCGCCCGCACCCGCCCAACAAACTCAACTTTGTCCTTCCATCTCCGCTCCCTGTGCATTCATCGCTGTCCGCTGAGCGCGCGTGTCTTCGAGGACGGCGCAAAGGCGCGCGGCATCTTCTGTTTCTATGGCGGACTTTAATTCGGTCATGCGCGCACAAAAGCGTTCTATGTGCGCTAAAAGCATTTTTTTGTTTGAAAGGAAAAGTTCCGTCCAGAGCGGCGCGTTTATCATTGCAATGCGGGTTAAATCTTCAAAACTGCCGCCGCCGAACGCAGTAATCGAGTCGTCTTCCGCGCTTAAAACCAGCGCGCTTGCGATGATGTGGCAAAGTTGGGACGTAAAGGCAATTTTGTAGTCGTGCGTGTCGAACGTCGTTTCCGTTATGCGCGAAAAACCCATCGCGTGAATGAGAGCGCGCATAAAGTCGAGATTTTCCGCCTTGTTTTCCCGACGAGGGACTAAAATGTAGTTGCGCCGCAAAAAAAAGTCCGCCGACGCGTTCGCATAGCCTTCCTTTTCGCCGCCTGCCATCGGGTGCCCGACGATAAAATCGACGTCGCGCCGCACGATGTCCGTTTCGTTTTCAAAAATGTTTTTCACGCCGGAGATGTCCGTTACGACGGCTCCGCTTTTGAACGCGGCTTTATTCGCTTTGAGGAAAGAAAGCGTCGCCCGAGGATACAGACAGACGAAAACGCAGTCGCAGCATCTGAGCATATCCTTTGCGTCCTCGTCTCCGTATGCGCCGTCGATAACGCCTTCCGTCAATGCAGCCTCAAGACTTTGAGGATTTTTGTCGCAGGCAAGAATCTTTCCGCTGCCGTCCGCGCTTAAAACATTCCGCCTGATGCTTTTTGCAATCGATCCGCCCATAATGCCGAGCCCTACGATGCCGTAGGTGAGATTTTTTGCGTCCATCTTACATTTGGCGCCCGTTTATGAGGGCATACTGGGGGAGAATGCGCATTAAGTCGTCGAACTCCGAAGGTCGAAGGGACTGCTCGCCGTCTGAAAGCGCTTTTTCAGGATTGTTGTGCACTTCAATCATCAAACCGTCCGCGCCAGCCGCAACGGACACTTGCGCAAGAGTCGGCACAAGCCAGCTCATTCCGCCTGCATGGCTCGGGTCGACGATCACGGGCAGGTGCGTTACCTTGTGCAGGTACGGGACTATGCTGATGTCGAGGCAGTTCCGCGTATAATTGTCGAAGGTGCGGATACCGCGCTCGCACAAAATGACGTTTTCGTTGCCGCTTGCCATAATGTATTCGGCGGACATCAAAAACTCTTTGACGGTCGCAGACATTCCGCGCTTTAAGAGAACGGGCTTATTGACTTTTCCCATCTCTTTGAGCAGGTCGAAGTTCTGCATATTGCGCGCGCCGATTTGAATCATGTCCACATCGTCAAAATATTTGAGCTGCCGCGCATCCATAAGTTCGGTTACGATCGGAAGCCCCGTCTCTTTTTTTGCCGTTACCATAAACTCAAGTCCCTTGGCGCCGAGCCCTTGAAACGAATAGGGAGAAGTCCGCGGCTTAAAGGCGCCGCCGCGAAGGTAGCGCGCCCCGCTTTTTTTCACTGCGCGCGCAATTTCAATCATCTGCTCTTCCGACTCGACCGAGCACGGGCCTGCGATAATGCCGACGATGTCCGCGCCGAAGGTGCTTGCCTCTACCCCCGTCTGCCCCCCGCCGACTTCAATCACGGAGTCTTCCGGATGAAACGAGCGGTTTGCCAGTTTATACGGAGCGGAAACGCGGTGTGCGCTTTCTACAAGGGGATTGGCAAGAATCTGTTCGGGACTGAGCGACGTTGTATCTCCGATAAGCCCCAAAATCGTTACGTTCTGCCCTTTTGACACGTGCACGCCGAATCCTCGCTCTTTCCAGCCGGCAATGTAGTCGTTCATCTGCACGTCATCCGTGCCCTTTTTCAACGTTACAATCATTTTTTACCTCGCTATACATTAAAGTTTTTTGCATAAAAAAAGGAACTCCGTATGCAGAGTCCCTCAATCCACGCTCGTCAATAGAAAACCGGTTATATAAGCCGTCTATCGATTGAAGTCCCTGCGCGTCTGCGTGTAAGAGAATAATAATAGCCGAATGCCGCGTTTGTGCCGCGCGGAAGGACAGGCGGTGACTGTATAAAACCGAATTCGTCTTTCATGGAAACGATGATAGAACAGGGAGGTAGGACTGTCAAGGGAAGGGGGCTATTAATGAGGAAGTTGGAATGTGTGATTGGGAGGCATAGCTTTTTGCTCGACGACAGCAAGAATAACACGAGAGAGTCGCAAACCGCGTCCGCCCCAAACTTTATTTCCTAGCTCGTTTTGCTATAGGCAAAATGAGTGCATGCGGAAATTTTTCTGCGTTCTTCAGACTTCGTTCTCTGCCGTCCGCCAATTCCCCATTCCTCCCTCACCCCTTCACCGCGCCGGCGGCGATTCCTTTGATGATATATCTTTGCAGTGAAAGATAAAAAAGAATTATCGGAATCGATGAAATGGTGAGAGAGGCGCACATGGGGCCGTATTTGTTGACGGAAAGTCCGCGGAAGGCTTGTTGAGCGAGCTGGATAGTCCCCTGTTTGATGATAATCGTCGGGAGCAAAAAGTCGTTCCAAATCCACAGCGCGTCGATGACGGCGACGGTCGCGATTATCGTTTTTATCAGCGGCAGCACAATCACAAAGAAAATATAAAAGCGCCCCGCACCGTCGATGGCGGCGGACTCTTCAAGTTCGCGCGGAACGCTTTTGATAAATCCGTGGAACATGAAAATCGCAGTCGGACAGCCGACGCCCCAGTACATGAGAATAATGCCCGGAATATTCATCAAGTGCAGTCCCGCCGCAAGTTCGCCGATGGGAACCATGATAATCTGAAAGGGAATGACCATATAAAACGTAAAAAATCCGTATAAAATCCACGAAAGTTTTGAATTGGAGCGGGCAAGCGCGTATGCGGCCATGGCGGACGTGATGATAATTCCCCCTGTCCCGAACGCGGTGATGATAAGCGTGTTCAAAAAGACTTTGGGGAATTGCATTTCTTTCCACGCTTCGGCGTAGTTTGAAAGGTAGGCGGTAACCGGCCAGCCTGAGGGATTTAAGATGATGTCGTTTGTGGAGCGGATGGAATTGATGACGACGAAAAACATCGGATAGATAAAAAATACGGCGAATACGATTAAAGCGGCTGCAAGGGCTGCTTCCATCGCTTTGGGCTTTTTGACTTTCGCCGCCGTGTTTGCGAATAATAATCTTTTTAGAATATGCGCAGAAGAATTCATATTACGCCTCAACTTCCTTTCGTTTCATGATAAACAACTGCACGCCCGTAATCAAAACGATTACGACGAACAGAACCATCGCTTTTGCAGTCGCAAGACCGGCAAGTTTTTTGGAAAACGCGTCAAAATAAATATCCATAACGAAGGGAACCGTGCCTGTCGCGTAGCCGGCGCGTCCAATCATCGCGTAGATGAGATCAAAACTCTTGAGCGCGTTGGCAATCGTTAAGAAAAGCGAAATCGTCATGGACGGCACCATGAGCGGGAGCGTGATAAAGCGGAAACGCTGCCAGCCGGTCGCCCCGTCGATGCGCGCGGCTTCCACAACTTCAGTCGGAATGTTTTGGAGCCCTGCAAGGTAGACAATCATGTAGTAACCGGCGCCCTGCCACACGGAAACGAGCACGAGCAGCCACGGCGTTTTGTGCGAGTCGGAAATCCATTTGTCGATGCCCGTCAGCGCCGGCAAAAGTTGATTAAAGAGCATTGACCAAATCAGCGCGACGATAATCATCGAAAGCATGTTCGGCAAAAAGAAAATGGTGCGCAGCGCCTTCTGCCCGCGAATGCCCGTATCGAGCGCCATCGCGAGGACGAATGCGAGCGTGTTTATGCCGATGACCGAAAAGACTGCGAAAAAGAGCGTAAAACCGACGACTCCCATATTGAATTCGGTGAGCGTCCACGAGGAGGCAAGAATGTTTTTCAATTCGTATATCGAATAAAGAGCCGCCGCCGCTTTGGAAAGAGCCGCTGATGATGCCGGAGAAAGTCCCCGCGCGGAGGAAAACTCCGCCGCTGCTTCGTCAAATGCGCTTTTTCCCTCCGCAAAGGAGGCTTCCAAACCGCGCGTAAAATCGTCGACGGCGGCTTCTCCTTCGCTTCCGGCTTCTTGAATTTCTGCAAGGTTGAGGACTGTGCGGACGGCTTTTTTCTCATCGTAAGATTCCGTTCGCCGATAACTGCGTTTTTCAGCGTCGTATTCGTAGGCGTCTTGAAGTTTTGCCGTCCAGTCCGCATGCGCCGCGGCTTCTTTTAAGACTTCGTTTTCAAAGTCGACTTTTGCAATCGAGCGCGGCAGTGCGGATGTTTTTGTAAACTTTTCGATTTTGGTTTTATGCGGATAAAAATCCGTTCCGACCTGTCCTGCAAAAATCTGTTTGTAGTTGGCAAGCCCCACAAAGCGGTTGTATTCCGGCTCATAGCCTGTAGACTTGATAATCCGTTCGAGTTTGATTTTTTTAAGCCCGCTTACGCTTAAACGGCGGTAGGTTCCGTCGGCAGCGGAAAACGAATAGATGCTCATAACGAAGGTTTTATCGCGCTCCGTTTTTATTTTTGAAAGAATCCGCTCTTCGAATTCGCTTTTTTCAAGAACGATGGGCGTCTTGGGCGTCAGTCCGTCCCAATTCGTCAATGAAATGCCGATTCCGCGCACGAACGGCACAATACAGAAAATGCCGTACAAGAGCATGCACGGCAAAATAAAAGCGGTAAAATAAAATCCTTTTGTAATTCGTTTTTCTACCATAATATAATCCGATTTTAAGCGGCTTTGCGGACGAGCCTTTGCAGCCGCTCCCAAAAAAATAAAAACAATAACCTGTTCGATAATGAAGTTACCGAACAGGTCTAGTCCGCAGGACAGGCGCCGGGACTGTTCTATCGCTGTCTATTTATTGACGGAGGCAGCCCACTGCGTGTCGATAACGCTGATAACGTCGTCGGCGGTGCGTTTATGCAGCATGTACTGCTGCGCGCCTTCTTTGCAGGCGGATTCAAACACGTCGGACGGATACTGCGAGAACGCCCACTGCATCGGCGCCTTTTCTTGGACGGTTTTCATCAAGTCGATATAGGGATTATCGAATGCGGAAACGTCGATTCCTTTAAACGGCGGAATGAGTTTGTACTCTTTAAGCCAGAGCGCGCGCCCTTCGACGGAGGTAATCCAGTTGATGAACTTGAGCGAGGCTTCCTGTTTTTCAGGAGACGACTGGGACGAAAGTCCGAATGTTGAATCGACATCGGCGTAAAAAACGTTCATTTCAGGATCGTTGTGAACGGGGAAGGGAATAAAATACGCGTTGAGCGTGGGATTGAGTTTTTTTGCGTCGGCATACGACCACAGTCCCTGCACCATCATCGCGGCTTCGCCTTTTGCAAAAGACTGCTGCTGCTCGCCGCCGCCCATTTCCGCCGCCGTTTTATTCATGTTTTCGCGGTAAAAGTCGAGAATGCCAAACAGTTTTGCCGTATCGACGACGCCGTAAGACGTGTTTCCGACGCTCATGTCGGCGATAAAGGACTCGAGGGCGATGTTTTTTTCTTTGAGAAGCGCGGTGTGCACGAGCGTGAGAAAATGCCCGACCGACCAGTTTTCTTTGAGCAGTCCCGCAAAGGGAACAATTCCTGCGTCTTCAAGTTTTTCGCACACGTCTTGCAGTTCGCGGAATGTCGAGGGAGCCGCAAGTCCCAATTTATCGAAAATATCCACATTGTAGATAATTCCGATTCCCGCGTAGTCCGTCGGAAGCGCATACGGTTTTCCGCCGTAACTGACGGCAGGCAATGCGCTCGGAAGCACCTTTTCCATCGCGTCCGTGTTTGAAAGGTCAAGAAGATAGCCTTTAGAGGCGTACTCGCGGACGCGGGCATACGACTGCATTTGAAGAATATCCGGCAAGTCGCCTTGAGCCGCGCGCGCAATCATCTGCGCGTCCCCGTCATTCGGGATAATGAGCGTGTCAATCGTGATGCCGGGATTCGATTTTTCAAACGCCTTGATGACGTTTTTTAGTCCTTCTTGGTTTTCCTGCTTGTAATAATACAACTCAAGCTTAATGCCGCCGCTTGCACTTTTTTTCTGACAACCCGTAAAAGATACGACTGCCAATGCCGCCGCCGCAACGAAAATCTTTTTCATTTTTTCCTCCGTAAATATGAAAGATTTGTTTTATTCAGATGTGAATAATAGACCCGTTCGGAAATTAAACTCTCGAACAAGGTTTATTATAAGTTGCAGGATTTTGTTTGTCAAACTGCGGGCGGCAAAGGACGGTATTTGAAAGATAGAGCAATGTTCCGCCCGCACGAGTTTTGCCGAAGGCAAAACTCGCAGAAAATAGGATTTTGGAGCGGTGGGCGGGCGGTTATTACGAGGTATGACAGACTTAACGGAGGGCGCCGCCCTCCCAAGTTTTCTTTTGAAAACTTGCGGGAAACTGGGAGGTGATAGGAGGTGGCATCGCAGATTTTGGGGAAACGGTATCGTAAAATCATCGAAAGTGGAATTTTAAGACGGCAGTTAGGGGTATGCGGTATTTACAGTATATGAAGCGGCAGTGAGGATGCGGCGGCTTATGATTTATCCTGTAGAAAACGTATTTTTCAGGCTATAAAACGGACTCTTGAGTGCGGTAATTGACTTCCCGCTGCATAGCGGCGCTTCTAGTCGCGCGTCCAGTCGGCGCTTTTTAAAATGAAGAGTTCAAACTGCGTTTTTAATTCTTTGAGCGACTGTACGACGGTTTCTTTATCGCGCGCTTTAACGCCTTTATTCATCGCTTCTCCAAGCTGCCGCAATTTGTTTGCGGAAATGGCGGCGGAGCTTCCCTTTATCGTGTGCGCAATCATATTGAGGGCGTCATAATCGCTTGCAAGGACGGCTTTTTCCGCCTTCGCTAGCAATTCCCTCGTCTGATCGGTGTAATCGAATAGAATGCTTTTTCCCAAATCCATATCGCCGCCGACAGTGCCTTTAAAATCGTCCACGTCCCAAAGCTCGTCGACAAAAACGCTCCGTTCATCGACTGCGGAAAGCGGCGCCGGCTCTTGAAAATCGATGACGGCGCGCCATTTGTCGAGCAAAAGCTTTATGCTTTCCTTTTTGAACGGCTTTATCAAAAAATCGTTCATGCCGATTTTCTGATAGCTTAAACAATCGTCTTTGTTATCGTTTGCCGTGCAGGCGATAATGACGCCTTGATACTGCTCGTTTCGCAGGATTCGCGCCGCTTCAACTCCGGTGAGCACCGGCATTTGAATATCCAAAAACACCATTTGAATGGACGGATCGTGCCGAATAGCGTCGACCGCTTCTTGACCGTTCGACGCTTCCAAAATTTCTGCGCCGAATTTTTTAAGAAATGTTACTAAAATCTTTCTATTGACGGGATGATCGTCGGTCGCAAGGATTTTTACGCCTTTAACCAGCCCCGTAGACTCATCTATCCGCAGCCTTTCTCCGATTGAAGAGGACTGCGCTTCATCGATGAGTTTTTCCGCCGAATCGGTTGCATTCGTCTCCAAAAGCAAAAGATAAAGTTTTTCAAAGCGGATTGGCTTATAAATAAAACCTGCAAACCAATCCAAAATCTTCATTTTGGCTTCTTTTCCCATCTCGCCTTCCGGCACAAGCAGGTAGAGCTTTGTGTTTTTGAGCGCCGGCGACGTTTTAATTTCCCGCGCAAGGTTCCAGCCGTTCATCATCGGCATAACCATATCGATAAAAACGATATTAAACGGACAGCCGATTTTTTCCGCGTACGTAAGACTTAAAAGCGCGTCTTTGGGATCCGACGACGTTTGAATGTACTGCAAGCCCATGTAGTTGAGCATATTCGTCAATCCCTTTGCAGCAAGAATGCTGTCGTCGACAATCATAATGCGAGACGTTGCGGGAACGGGCGGTTCGGGCATTTTATCGTCGAACGGAGAGGACTTTACCAGCGGCAGTGAAAACCAAAAGACGGAGCCGCCGTAAGGATTCGGTTTTACGCCGATGACGCCCTTCATTTTTTCCACGAGCGACCGGCAGATCGGAAGACCAAGCCCCGTTCCCCCGTATTTACGCGTCGTTGAACCTTCGGTCTGAAAATAATTGGTAAACAACTTTTTTTGCTGCTTTTCGGAAATGCCGATTCCGCTGTCGGTAACTTCAAAACGGAGGGCGCCGTCATCGTTTTTTAAAACGACGTATATGTAGCCGCGTTCGGTAAATTTGAGCGCGTTTTTTATAAGATTGATTAAAACTTGCCGCACCCGCGTCGGGTCTCCCATCACAAGGGACGGAATTGAATAGTCGATATCGGTAACGACTTCAATACCCTTTGCAAACGCTTCAAGCCCGATCAGGTGCACGGTTTCTTCCAAAAGGGACTTTACGTCAAACGGAATATTTTCAATCGTCATGCGCTGCGAATTGAGTTTTGAAAAATCCAAAAAGTCGTTGACAAGGTTTAGAAGAATGTCCGCCCCTTCGCGTATCTGATGAACGTACTCAAGCTGTTCGGTATCAAGTTCCGTCTCGGAAAGGAGATCAAGCGTTCCGATGATTGTCTGCACCGGCGTGCGGATTTCATGCACCGCATTCGCCATAAAAAGATTGCTCGTCATTTTTGACCGTTATTGCCCTGCATTTAAAATTTCAAGCGCTTTTTGCACGATATTTTCAGGCTTCTGCGGCTTTACGATGTACTGCTTTGCTCCAAGCGAAAGAATCTGAGTAATCATATCGCGGTCAACCGCCTGCGAATAGACGATAACAGGCGGACAGTCTTGCAGCGTTTTAAGGCGCTTGAGCGTATCAAAACCGGAAATTCCCGGCATAAAAATATCGAGCACGATAATGTCGTATTTATACTTATTGTATTCGGCAAGGAATTCCGTGCCGGACGGATACGAGCGGCAGTCAAAACCTTCGGTTTCAAAGGCTGCGGTCAAAAGCCGCGTTACAACCGAATCGTCGTCTACCAATCCTACGGCAGGTTTTTGCTCCTCTTTCCTTTCTTCTTTCGGTTTTTGATTGATAATGCAGACGTCGGAGGCAAAACGCATTTCTATAGAAGACTGTTCTTCCGCTTCATCTTCCGCCGAAACGAGAATATTGTCGGAAATAAGATCCGGCACGTGCGAGGTTTTTGTGCTGTCAACGACGGAATTGAGAATATCGGAAACGTCTGAAACGACTTCAATGCCGTTGTACAATTCGTGCCCCGCTATCAATTCCTTTACAAATGTGCTGAGCGAAAGAATTTTAATGTTTTTCGGCTGGATTTTGCGGTTTGCAAGAACATTGTCCAGTAAAAACTCGATATTCAGTCCGTCGATAAAGGTGAGTTCAAGATTTGACAACATTAAAATTATTTTGGGAGCCGCTTCGTCATTTTCTATCATCTCGCTGATTTTGTACTTCATCAGCTGGATTTTTTCACGGTTTAAGCCCTGCGCAATCTCAATAAAAATCAGATTGCCGTTTTTGTGCAGGTCAAGAACGCACGGCGTTACGTCCATTGAAAATGCGGTACGTAAAAAGTGCCCCACCGATTCAAAAAATATGTCGAACTTTATCGGCTTGACAAAATATTTAACGATTCCGTATTTGGCAAGTATCGTTATTTCATCTCTGCTCCGAATGGGACCTGCTGCAATGATAGGAACGTTTCGGGCATTGGGATCTTTGCTTACGTTTTCAAGAAACTCAACAAGTCCGATAAAATCTCCCTCTTCGTTTATGTCAAGAATCATCAAGTCAGGCAAAATGGAAATCAGCTTAGTCAGCGCATCTCTTTTTCCCTGCACCGCGGTTACTTCAATCTGCTCTTCTTCCAGCTTATCTTTCAGAAACTCTAAAAAAGTCGGAGAAGCATCAACAATTAAGACATACTTCATGCAATAATTATAGCCATATTGCGCCGTTTATACAATCGAATGGGGGATTGGGGTGATTTGGAATTGGTAATTATGGAATGTTTAATTTGGAATAATTTTGTTCAAGACGGAATCGCGCTGCCGCCAGTTTTTGTCGACTTTGACCTGCAGGTCAAGCTGCACCTTGTACGGGAAAATGCCGTTAAGAGCGCGCTCTGCCGCTGTGCGGATTTCCTTTATCATCGCGGCGTTTTTTCCAATCGCAATTCCTTTTTGACTTTCTCTTTCCACGCACAAAAACGCGCGTACCCACAATTTCGTTTCGCTCCGTTTTTCAAGATCGGCGACTTTAACGTAGAGACAGTGCGGAATTTCGTCGGAAAGGCGGTTGACCGCTTCCCCCCGGATAACTTCCGCAGCCCGAAACTCAATGCTCTGGTCGGTGTATAAATCTTCTTCGTACAGCGGGGGCTGCTCCGGCGAAAGGGCATACAAGGCTTTGAGAACCTCGTTTATGCCGTCGTCTTTGAGCGCGGACATTTCCAAAATGCGATCGTCGGAAAGAGCGGGAAAAACGCTTCTTAAAAACGAACGCGCGCCTTGTGCGTCTGCTCCTTTCGCGTCGATTTTGTTGATTGCCGCAACCAGTCGACTTTCGTAACGCGCAGCAAGAGTTGCCGTCAGCATTTCTTCCTGTCCTGCCGGGCGCGTCGAATCCATGATGTAAAGAACGGCGTCCGCGCCTTCAAGCGCGTCTTCGGTGAGGGCGCGGAGGCGGAGATTGAGTTTTTTGTCGGAGTCGTGATAGCCCGGCGTGTCGACAAAAACGAGCTGCCCGAACGACGTGTTGACGATGCCGCGCACCGCATTGCGCGTCGTCTGCGGTATCGGCGACACAATGGAAACCGGCTCCTGACACGCGGTATTCAAAAAAGTGGATTTTCCGGCGGAAGGACGACCGAGCAGCGCAACAAGCGCATTTTTCTTTCCGCTGCCGACTACACCAGACGTGTTCCCGTCCGCGATGATTGTGTTTTGTTCCTGCATGACGGTGAGAATACACAAAAGACGGGAAAAAATAAATGAGGGGTAGGCGGGCGGCTGCAGGAAGCGAGTATTTTCTTGCGGCGGGTTGTTTTAATGAAGCCAACATCAAGAATGCTTGGTTTAGTCGATAAAAGAGAATATCAAGGAAACATTTTCCGCGAGTTTTGCTAATGCAAAACTCGTGCGGATGGGAAACAATGTTAAATCTTCTAAATAAAGTTCTCCCCATCCGCGAAACTCGTGAGAGCGGTACATAGCTGTATCTTTCAAACTCCATAGTGTCTTTCACGCTTTGTTTTCTGCCGCCTGTAACTGCTCTCATGAACTCTAATGTGAAAACTCGTAGCAAATGGCGTTTTGCAGTCCCGCCCACGTGAACGCTGAGTTTTCCGTCAGTACGACTGTTTTGCCCTCGATAAACTCCCCGTAAATAAAAAAACTGCGTCCGTTTGAACGCAGTTTTTTGTGCGCAACTCTGGAATCGAACCAGAGACCCCAAGCGTGTCATGCTTGTACTCTAACCAACTGAGCTAGTCGCGCAAGATATTTGTACAATATCAAAAAGAAGCTTTATAGTCAAGAGTATTTATTTTTCTGAAAAAGGAGTGCGGCTGTAACGTGCACAGCTCGCTTTTCCAGTCAACTTTTTTCCAATTCCGAATCAATCAATCCGCATATTTTTTGTTTGAGTTCGATTAACGTTTGCTTTGACACCGGTGAAAAGTCGTTTTGCATGACGGGAATTTCTAAAAAAAGTTGGTAGGGCATGATTTTAAGCGTCTCGGTGATGTTTTGCAGCACTTCCAGCGACGGAAAATTCTTTCCGTTTTCGACTGCGTTCAAATAATTCGGACTGATGTCGATTGCTTCGGAAAACGAAAGTTGGGAAAAGCCGTTTTGCGTCCGGTAAAAACGCAGATTTGCGATAAAAAGTTCTTGAATGCGCGTCATGGACAAAGCGTACTTGTTTTGTGTGCGAATTAAATCACTGTATTAAGCGTAAAAACAACTGTATTACAATTGAAAATCAACTGATATACAGTTGTACTAACGGCAATACAGTTGTTTTAAGCGGAATTCGGCAGGAATTCTCACTGTAATACCGAATGCGATGCGGAACGCATACGGACAAAACATTCGCCGCACGGCGGCAAGGAGTTTTTATGACTGATGAGGAAAAAGCCCAGTCAATGGCAGAGAAAATGGGAAAAAATGCCAGCCAAGCTGACATCGATAATGTGTCGAAGAAACTTGATTCGATGAATAAAGGTCCGCTTGCTGCCGTTTGGAACAAGATTCAAGCAATGTGGAAAGCGTTTAATTCGCCGTCTACTCCTGCATACATGAAAGCCATTATTATCGGCGGGTTAATTTATATTGTCAGTCCGCTTGATATAGTACCGGATATTATTCCGATTGCTGGATTATTGGATGATGTCGGTGTCGTCGGAATGGTCTTTTCTCAATTAGTAAAATTGGGAATTGCCGCCGGTGCTGCCGGTGTCGCATATGCGATTATTAAGCGCTTAGACCTTAAAAAATTAAAAGAAGAACTAAAAAAGAAACAAGCGGAACTAAAGAGAAAAGCGCTGAACGCAAAAATTTTGAAATGTTTGAAAACTAAGGACGGTTATAAGACGGTGAAGGTCGGTTTACATGATGCTGAAGGGCTTATAGATGAAGTAGAATTTTCAGCAGAAGAAGTGGATGAGAATGAAATCTACGAGGGCAGAGAAATTTCTTTAATAGCATAAGGAATTCTTGCATGAACTTTACTATTAATCATCGTAATAAAAAAGAAGATTTTGCTTTTATCGAAGCTCTTTCAGAAGAACTATACACACAATATGTGCAAAAACTTGAAAGCGCTGTCGGGGATATAGAGGCAGTCGAATGTACTTTTTCCTACGGAGAACCTGATTGGGATGAAAGCACGTATTTTGCATGTATTCTGTACGATAAAAGCAAGAAAAGTAGTAATACCGACATTAAATGGTCGGTATTTATGGCAATGGCGGACTGTTCGGTAAAAAAATACCGTACTGAAATGGAAAAACACCGCATCACAATACGGATTATAGGCGATCCGCAAAAGAAACCGAAAAAGGAACATACTGTGGATGAAAAAAAAGAAAAACCGCAAGATGATGAAGTACGTTTAAACGTAGAGCCGGTTACACCGCGTTATTCACTTTCGCAGCTCATACTGCCAGTAGAAATTGCCGCGGAATTAAACAGTGTTATCACGCTGATTAAAAAGCGGGATTTAATTTACAACGAATGGGGCTTTTCCGAAATTGACCCTGTTGCTCGTTCAGTAGTCAACTTTTATGGACCGCCGGGAACCGGTAAAACAATGGCTGCTCATGCCATTGTAAAAGAATTAGGAATGCCGTTTTTACCGCTGAACTATTCCGACATTGAATCAAAATTTGTCGGCGATGCTCCAAAGAATTTAGTTGCCGCTTTTAAAAAAGCAAAAGAAACGGGAGCTGTCTTATTTTTTGACGAAGCGGATTCTTTTTTAGGTAAACGGATTACCAATGTCGCATCCAGTTCCGATCAAGCTATTAACTCGCTGCGCAGCCAAATGCTTATTCTCCTTGAAACCTACGATGTCATTACGATCTTTGCTACTAACTTAAAAGAAAATTATGACTCAGCATTTGAAAGCAGAATACTCAAGCACATTCAATTTAGGCTGCCCGATAAAAACCTACGCATTGAAATAATCAAAAAGCATATTCCTTCAAAAGCTCCATTTGATAAAGATCAGGCGGGAGAGGAATTTTGGAATACGTTGGGCGACTTATCTGAAGAGCTCGCACCGCGTGAATTAAAAAATCTTGTGTTGAATACGCTCATTAAAGCCGCAACTTCCGAGGAGCAAAAGCTTACACCGGAATTGTTTACTGCAGTATTCACAGAGGATAAAAATAAACGGGACGAGATAAAACTCAAAAAGGAGGAACGGAGAAAAAGCTTAAGCGCAGACATAAAACAGAATATCGAAACAAAAAACTACAATGTAGTAAAAGAAACCGATCAACAAAAAACTCAGGAGGAGGAACAAAAATGAGTTTAAAAGACACGGTAGATGATGAACTCAATCTAAAAGAGCAACTGGAAAAGATAGCGAAAGAAAGCATCGGCAAAGCGACTCGCAAAACTGGTATTGATGACTTGAACATCGATGAAGTCGCAAAAAACTTTAAGAAGATTTTGCTCGATATGCTGAAACCCTTTTCTGATAAAGTTGGAGAATACCAAACGGCTATCAAAGAGATGGGCGGCATCAGTGCATTGCTCACAATGGCATGGAATGTAGAAGAAGAAACGGTTGAGATTATTACGTTTGAGTCGCTTATTGCGTGGAGTAAACGGCATTTTAATCAAAACAGCCATAGCGCAGTTTGTTTTTTAGTTCCTAAAAAAACGGATCATGATTCTCAGCGTGTGGACGGAATAAAGGAATATAATTTATTCTTTCTTAATAAGGACAATAAACCGATTTTAGACGGCTCGGAAGCGCATAAAATTTTTTATGCAAAGACCCTTGATGCAGACCTTAAAGCGCAATTAGCGGATAAAAACATGCTGCTTTTAAAATGAGGAGAATACAATGGGATTTGTTATAGATGCGATTGTCAAAATCGTACGAGGGATATGGAATTATATAAAGCATATTTTTCATAAGGTGCTGCAATTTTTTACTCACATTGTAAGCTTTTTTAAAGATCCGAACCGGCTGCGGAAATTACAACAGAATAAGGACATAATTGCTGCTGTAGTAAAAGACAATCTCGATAACGGAAATTTTAATACGATTAACTGTCTTTTTAATAAAGCAACCGGCGAAGTCGTTGATATGGAAGAAGACGCGCAAGGTATTGAGGCGGAAGAGCTTGATGCCGAAACCCGTCAGAATTTCGGCGATAAAGCGATGATTGTTTTGACCTAAGGAGGTATATGTGTATATCGCAATCATTATCGGTATTGTTATTATCAGCGTCGGCGCAATAATTTTTTTCAAAGGGACGAAAGGCGCATTGCAGCCTATCGTCATTGATGTTCTTTCCGCTGAAACGGTCATTACGTTTTTTAAACGCCCCGAGGTTTTGCAGAAACTCAAGCAAAACACAAATCTTTTGGCGGTTGCCGTCAAAGGCAGTACTAAGAATATTATTACGTTGGCTTGCTTCAATAAAGAAGAAAACCGCGTGGAGGAAGAATTTGTTTCTTATCGATTTACGTCGATGGCAGAAGACTTAAAAACTATGTTCGGCGATAAACCGATGATTGTTTTAAACTGATAAAAGCGGGTGCGAGATGCCGCCTATAATCGGCCGCTGCCGCATCCATTTCTATTTGAGGATTTACTATGAGGACTGCCCTACGGCGCGGCGATATTTTGATTGTAAACCGCATACTTTACAAATATTACGGTATTTATGCAGGAAACGGGACGGTTATTCATTACGCGGCATTAAACGGAGATTTCGGCGATGATATTTGCATTCACGAAGCGCCTCTTGAACAATTTGCACAGAAGAATGAAATTATTGTCGGACGGTTCAGCGATGCATTTATGAATACTCATACCGTGTATAGTCCTGACGAAACTGTTGCGCGGGCGCGTTCTCGGATTGGAGAGCGGCAATACAACCTTGTAACCAATAATTGCGAGCACTTTGCATTGTGGTGTAAAACCGGCGAATCCGAATCGTTTCAGGTAAATGTTGCAGCTGGAATGTTAGCGCTGTTTGTTTCGGCAGTCGGCGGCATTTTCAAGACTGACGGTGAGGAAAACGAAGCGGTATTGATAAATGCGCTGTCTGAAAAATCCGATGAGATGCATAAGCTTGGTATTGCACCGGTAGAAGAAGTTGATGAATTGACTGCGGAAACGGTTATTGACTTTTTCAAAAACGAAAAATGCCTGCACCGGTTAAGATGCAATCCCAAATTATCGGCTGTCGTCATCAAGCATGGGAAACAAGTGATATTGTGTTTATTCGAGCATCAAACGCAATCTATGGAAGGTTTAGTCAAAATATATGAGCCGCGTATGCTTGCTTCTGATTTAGAGGCTTGGTTCGGCGATAAAGATATGATTGTGCTGAAATAGGAGGAAAATATGCAATGCAGATATTGCGGAAGAGAAGTAAAAGCGCTCGGTAACGCTTTAACGACAAACTACGGACAACAGTGTAAATCGAGTCCTACAAAAAAACACGTATGTCTATCAGATGGTATTCACTGCGTTTATTGCGGACGGGAAACCCGCACTATGGGCGGACATCTGACAACGACTTACGGACAACGGTGTCAGCACTCACCGACCGGTAACCACGTATTGCAATAAAAGCTGAAGCGAACGTTAAAAGGCGGCGTTTATCGCCGACAGTAAACAGGACGCCAATTCCGATAAGGGCGGCGGCGGAAATATCGCGACAAATCCGTTTATCGGCACGTGGGAAGCAAATGACGGACTTTTTAAAGCCGTATTTGATTCATCAACCGTAACATTATACAGCAAAAGCAGCATAGGTAAGTGGCAGCAAGACCCCGATTCTCCGAAGCCTTACACACGCTCCGGCAATATGGCGACAGTTCAAAGAACCGGCGGTACTCTTTTCACGTTTACGGTGGTCGGAAATACATTGACGATATCGGACGGACGAAATACTTTACAAGGAGTACGGCGGCATTTTTACTAGCTGACATACGCTTTTTGGCATGATCTGCTGTTCCGCAAAGCGCGTGTCGGCTGCACGCACGTCATCGCAGTCCCCCTTTTGCCGAACGACGAATTAAAACTGTCCCCGCCGCCTCAAATGCGCGTGGTCATCGTCCGCCCGTCCGAGCCGCTCGGGAAACTCGGCGCTCTAAACTTTTCTTCAGGACGAATGCGGCATTTAATCCGCCTCGGCTATGAAGACGCGAAGCGAACGCTGCGTGAAGGGAATTGTTTTTCATTCGGAATGCTTAATTGGGAATTCCGCATCCCACATTCCCACCTCCTCATTAAACAATCCCCCCATAGCGTCCGCGAAAAAAAATCGATATTATGCGCCCATGCGCTTGGGGCATCACTTGAACGGACTGCATTTGTTTTTTCGCGCGCGGCGGGCGGCGTTTTTTACGGCGTTTGCGCTTTGTCTGCTCTTTTTTACCGTGCGGACGGCATTGCGCGCCCGGCAAAACGGCTGCCTTGAGCGCGCTTCGTTCCTTTTATCCTACCGGCTCGGCGCAATCGAATCGTACAGTTTTCAGGCGCTTGCCGCGCCTTCGTTCAACCGCTTGCTTTCAAGCTATGCGGAGTCGGCGGAACGCTATCAAATAAACGAATGGAACGCGCCTTTTTCCGAATATTTGGAAAGTCTTGCCGGAAGCGACGATTTTATCGGCGACGCGTTTTTCTTTCCCGTGAGCGGCGGCAAAAAGTCCGCGTTGACGATGCGCGAAAATCTTTCGTTTTCAACAAAAAGCGTTCTCCGCTCGCAAGATTATATCGCGCGGATTATCGCGTCAAACGGGAACCCCGTATGGTTCGGGACGGAAAAAGGCGCGTTTGTAGTCAGGCTCATCAAAAATCTTGAAGACGGCAGGGCAATCGGAGCCTTATGCTTTGCGGTCAACATGCCGAATATCGAACGATTTTTGCGCGACGGAAAATGCCGCTGCAAACTTTTGTTTTCTTCAAACGACGGAAAACGCGTCTGTCCAGTCGGTGCGGGCAAGACGAATCGCGCGAAGTTTGCGGAAAAAACTCTTCGCGAAAATCAAGACTCTCCGCTTTTCCTCGTTTTAACTCTTTCTCCGGCGGAAACTGTTTTTTGTTCGCTTCCCGCTTTGTTTTTAGTCCCCGCGCTTTCATTCGCATTGCCGTTTTTTGCATTCCAATATAAAAGAAAGAAATGTAACTTTAAGCAAAAAAGTCCTCCGCTTGAAAGTCTTTTTTTTCTTTCTCCGCTTGAAGTCAAAATCTGCCGTTTGATTGCCGACGGGCGGACGAACAAGGAAATTGCGTGGGAGCTGGAACTCAAAGAGCAGACGATAAAAAATTACACGCACAAAATTTATAAAAAACTCGGGACGACGGGGCGCGTTGCGGCAGGAATTTTATTGAACAATTTTTTTCAAAAAACGCAATCGACTGTCTAAACTCTCTTTTCCGGTCGCTCTGTTTTCCTTTGCACGCGCAAGGGGTAAAAAGATTCGCCGACCGTTCCGATTTTCTCTGCCATATGCCGAAAATCATGTATCGGGAATCTCCAAAAAACTGATTTTAGAGCTGCCCGACATATTTTTCCATGAGAGGGCAGAAGCCTGATGAAAAAACTGTTTTTTTTGTTTGCCGCAGTTTTAGCGGCGTCCGGCGCGTATGCCGAAAGCGAAGGCGAGCGTCTTTTCAATGAAAATCATCCCGAGCAGGCGGCTCCCGTTCTTGAAAAAGAAATTGCCGAGGGGCGCGTTGAATCCAATACCTTCAATATTTTGGGACTTTCGTACTTTCAACTCGGCGACTATGCTCGGGCGATGGACGCTTTTGAGCGCGGTATGAAAAATCCTATTTCAAATCGCAGGCAGATTGCTTTTAATGAAGGCAACGTCGCTTACACGCGGGGCGACTACATAAAAGCGGAAAATTGTTTTTCGCTTGCGATTGCGGCGCGTCCGGACTTTTCCCAAGCGATTTTGAACCGCGCGAACACGCGCATTATGACGCAAAAATACAAGGATGCCGAAGCCGACTACCGCCGTTTTCTTGAACTTGAACCCGACGATGAGCAGGCGGATAACATTCGGCGTCTTCTTTCTTATTTGACTGAAGACTTGCGCAAAAAAGCGGAAGATGAGGCGCGCTATGCCGAATCCCAGCGTCAGACGGCGGAAGAAAACCGGCGCATAGAAGAAGCGCTGATGAAAATTGCCGCGGGGTACGGAGCGGCCTCCGTCGTACGCGATGCCGCCGGAATGCAAAACGGAGCGGACGGAAGCGGCGTCGGCATGAACGGCGGGCAAGGAGCGGGCGGAACTTCCGCAGGCGGACTTGCAAACGCTTCCGGAGAAGAACGCAGCGGAATGCAGAATACCCAATCGGACGGAAACGGGACTGCCGGAAACAATGGCGGCGCGGGCGGCTTTAACGGAGCCCCCAATACCGCGCAAAGCGGAAATTCCGGCAACGGGAATAACCGGAACGGTATTACAGAAAACGACGGCGCGGCAAACGGCAACGGAGTTGCGGCGGGCGGCGGCCGTAATGCGGACGCACAAAGCAGCGGCTCACAAAACGAATACGCGCAGACAGGACGCGCGGGCGCTGCCGAATCGGAACAAAAATCTTCCAGTTCAAGGAACGCAAACGATACGGCGCGCAGTCAAACGGAAAATGCCGAGTCAATGAATGCCGGCGATATGCGCGGCGGAGAGTCCGCATCACAAAATGCGCAAGCGGAACGGAGCGCAGACGAAGCGGGGCGTTCCTCGTCCGCCGGCAACGAAGGCGCAAACGGGCGTACACAAAATGCGAGCGGCGATCCTCAAGCGGGCGATACGGCGGACGGCAAAGTCCGTTCCGCAGACGGAACACAAAACGGCGGACAAGACGCGAATGCGCAAGCGAAAAAACAATCCGCCGAAAGCAACGCCTCTTCCAATCGCAGCGCGGGAGACGGACAAAATACGCAGGCAGTTGGGGATGGGCGTAATGCGGACGCCTCTCGCGATACGGGAACCGCAGACGATGGCTCGAACGCCGCGGCAAATACAAAGGATAACGGACAGTCGTCTTCCGCGCGAAACGGACAAAACGGAGCGGAGCAAAAAAACGGACAGCGTAACAATAACGCGGCGGACGACGCGAAAAAGTCCGGCGGAGCGGAAAGCAGCCGCGATGCGCAAAATAAAAATTCGCAAGGAGCGCAATCCTCGAAAGAAAATGACGGACGCGGCGGCAGCGGACAAAACGGCTCCGGAGCGTCGGACGCAAATCGGAAGGATAATGCGGCGGCAGGCAGCGGGCGTAATCCTGCGGACGGAAAAAACTCTGACGCGGCGGCAAAGAACGGCGGACAGAACGCGCAGAAAGACGGCGGCGAAAACGGCAATTCCTCAAGCGCGGAAGGAAACGGAGCGCAGGGAAATAAAGCCGCTTCAAACAATAGGACGGGACGGCAAAGCACGGACAAAACGGCAGAAGCCGCGTCAGGAAAAACTCAAAATGCGGACAGCGCGGCAGGCAGTCGTCCTCAAAGCGCGGAAAACTCGCGGACAAACGGAGCGGCAAGCGGCAATTCCGCATCTTCAAACCCCAATGCAAATAACGGCGCAAAGGCGGGCGGCGCGCAGAACCGCGCTTCACAAAATGCTGCGGCAGGCGCGGATCAAAACTCCTCCGGCGCAAAGAACGCAAACGATACGGCGCGCGGCAAAAACGGCGGCGCGCAAGACAAAAATGCCGCGCCGAAGAATGCGCAGACGGGACGGCAGGCAAACGGCGGGGCGGACAACGCCCGATCTTCTTCCGGCGCGCAAAAGCCGTCGGGAACGGCGAACGGACGTGCGGACGGCTCAGATTCCAGTCGACAGACGGGGAACTCTCCGTCGGGAGCGGCGCAGGCAAATGAAGCGCGGAGGCGGAAATTCCGCGAAGACGTTGTGCGCTCGCTCAAGCGCGGAGACACGACGAACATGTCGGCAGGCGCGGAAGAAATCATCGACTACGAACGCGAGCCGGAACTTGAGTAGGATTTGAAATTAAACAGAGGGATATATGAACAATTCGGACGATTTTAATACGGTTTCAGGCGGCGCAAACAAGCGTTCCGCAAAAAAACGGGCGAAGGCGATCGCAGGCGTTGCCGGAGGGACGGCGGCGGCTTTAATTCTCTTGTTCGGCGTGCGGACGTGCAAGGCTCAAGCGGGGGATCAGACGGCAAAGGCGCGGCGCAACACGCTTGAACTTGCAAAAATGTACATGGAACGCGCTCAATACGACCGCGCGCTCGATAAACTTGACGAACTTTTAATTCAAAATCGGAACGACGAAGAAGCGCGCGCGCTCATGGAGCAAATCCTTGCAGCGAAAGGGCGGGGGAGCGGTGCGGACGGAATTTCTTCCGACGGCAGTGCGGACGCGGACGAAACTTCCGGCAGGGGCGGCGCATACGGGCGGACTGGAAACGCTCAAGTCTCCGGCGGAAACGGCCAAAGCGACGGGACTGAAAACGGCGGCGGGACTGCCGGCACTGGAAGACAGGGGCAAGACGGCTCTCAGTCAAGCGGACTTACGCGGCGGGGAAGGGGAGACCTTTTAGACGAGGCGGAAAGCGGCGGACAGCGGAGCGGTCAAAATCGTTCGAACAACAAAAATGACAGCGGAAACGGCGCTTCTTCCAGTCGAAACGGGAATGCGCAATCCTCTTCAACTGCCGACGGACGGCGGGGTGCGATTGCCCGTCAAGGAAACGACGGCTCTTCTGCGGACGCAAAAAAGAACGCGGACGGCGGCAGCGGCAAGCAAAACGGCGCGGGGAATGCGGACGGAAAGTCTCAAAGTCAGCGGGAGGAAGAGGCGGCTCAGCAGCGGGCGATTGAAGCGGGTCGGAAAAAAGAAGAGACGGCGCGGAAAGAAGCGGAACAGGAACTTGCCCGTCGGAATGCGAATGTGAAAAACGAAGTGAACGCGGTCAACGACAGTATTGAAAAGGGAAAGGCGGCTCTAAAGTCCGGCAACGCGGAGGAGGCGATTAAAAACTTCCGCGCTGCGGAAAAAGGGTTGCCGATTTCTGCAGGGGAGCCTTCTTTTTCCGCCGGAAAATATTCTGAAATCGCGTCGGCTCTCTATGATTCGGCGCAGAAGGCTGCCTCTCCTTCGGAAAAGGAAATCTTGAGCGAGAAGGCTGCCGAATATGCGGAAAAAGCCGTCGCCGCAAATCCCAAAGACGCATCTTCGCACTTTATTTTGGGCATGAACGCGTACGGAAAAGGAAATTATGCAAAAGCGGGCGCATCTTTTCAAAAAGCGGCGGCGGAAGACAAGAAAAATTACGTGTATTTTTACAACTTGGGGCGCGCGCAGTTTATGGCAAAAAAGTACGCGGATGCAAAGTCGTCTTTTGCAAAGACGGCGGAACTCAACGCGCGCTTCGCTCCGGCGCGCTATAACCTTGCGCTCACCAATCTGAAACTCGGCGATGAGGCGGCGGCGCTCTCTTCGTTCAGAAATGCGCGCGACATCGACCCGCGCTACGAAAAGGCGTATTTGGAAGAGGCACGCCTCTTATTCCGGCAAAAGGATTATGCGGGAAGCGAAGCGGCGTACGAAAACGTGCTGAAAATCAACGGAAAGAACCGCACCGCCTTGCAGGAATTGGGAACGCTTTATTATCAGACGGAAAAATATGCGGATTCGGAGAACGCGTTTAAAAAGTCGCTTGCGCTCCTTCCTGCAGGAAGCGCCGACCCGTTGACAAGCCACAATCTTTCTGCAGTCCTTGCCGCGCAAAATAAAACGGCGGAGGCGCTTTCCTCTGCAAAAACGGCGTACGACGCACGGGGAATGCTCAAAGATTCTGCGCTGCAAGTGAACGTGATGTATAACTACGCGCTGCTTTTGGATAAGAGCGGAAGGACTGCGGAGGCTTTTACAAAATATTCTGAAGTGCTTGCTTTAAGTCCGAATCATGTAAAGTCGAAAATCAACCTCGGCGTTTTGGAGATGGCGAAAAATCCGCCCAATGCCGACGGCGCACTCTCTTTCTTTCTGGCCGCGTATGCGGAGGAAAAAAATAATTTTGAAGTCAACAACAATCTTGGAAGCGCCTATCTTGCCAAAAAGGACTATCAAAACTCGATTTTGTATTTTCAAAATGCGATTGCGCTTGAAAACGCTAACACGGAGGCGCGGAGCAATCTTGCCAAGGCTTTTGCGGGCGCGGGGCAATACGAAAATGCTAAGGCGGCGCTCACGGACGTCCTGCAGCGCTCTCCTTCCGACTGGGAAAGTTATGTCGAACTTGCAAAAGTGTACATCGCGCTCAAAGACAACGCGGGGGCGGAAACCTGCTTAAAGGAAGTAAAGGCAAAACAGCCGGAGTTTAAACGCGCCGAAGTGGAGTCGCTTTTGAAGTCGATTACGGAATAGCAAAGTGAATTGGGGAGGGGGATTTGCAGTTGGGAACGCGTAATTTGTAATTGGAGGATAAGGTGGGATGACGTCCTCAAAATTACTATGCCGCGCCGTTTTCACTCCGTTTTATGCACGTTTTACCTAAAGGCAAAACGTGTGCGGCCGGAATACCGTTAAATCTGTCAAACTTTATTTTCTGCCGGCCGCAGGTTCTCTGCCGCCCAACATGCATTTTGTACAGTCGAGGATACTGATATGAAAAAGACAAACGCAATGCGGATTTTAGACGCGATGAAAATTCCGTATGAGACGAGGATGTACGACGATGACGGGGAGCATTATCTTGAACGGGGTGCGGCGGAAAAATTGGCGGAAAAACTGGGGCTTGATGCAGGAAGCGTCTTTAAAACCGTCGTCATGCGCACCGACACAAAGGAAGTGTGCGTGTTTTTGCAGAGCGCGGCGCATGAAATCAACGTAAAAAAGGCGCGGACTCTCTTGGGGGCGGCGGACATTGCGCCCGTAAAGCCAGAAGAACTGCTTACGCTTACCGGCTATGTGCGCGGCGGGTGCAGTCCGCTTGGAATGCGCAAAAAATACCGCACCTTTATCGATAAAAGCGCGCTTGAATGCGAAAAAATCTGCATTTCGGCAGGGGCGCGCGGCGTTCAACTGATCCTTTCTCCGGCTGACCTTATCCGCGCCGCGGGCGCTCAAACTGTCGATTTGATTTTGGAAACGCGTTAACTCAGTCGGTTGAGAGGCTTTTCAAGTCGAAAAATCAATCTTCTTGCTCCAATCGCTTTTATCGACTACTATGCGCGGGAGGTTTTATGGCAAAGGCTTTCAAAACGTTTATCGCGTGCGCGGTGATTGCGATTTCGTTCGCGTCAACGCTTTTTTTTATCGGGTGGACGCAGTTTAAAATCAAAGCGGGAACGGTCGGCGTTGTCGTATCGAAAACCGGCGGCGTTTCGCCGAAAATCGCGAAAGCAGGCGAGTTTTCGTGGCACTGGGAATTTTTGATTCCGACAAACGCGGAATTGAAAATCTTTTCGGTAAAGCCGTATGACTTTTCCGAGACGGTCGAAGGGGAACTTCCGACGGCTGAAATTTTGAAAAACGCTTTTAAAGATTCGCCTGACTTTTCGTATAAATTCGATTTTAAAATCACCGTGTCGATTATACAGGACTTTCTGCCGGAACTTATCCAGTCGGCAGTCGTCTCCGACCAAGACTCGCTTGAAAAATATATACATTCTGCGGCGGAAGAAGCCGCTGCTCTTGCCGCGTCGTATTTTCTCATCAACAAAGACGCGCATATTGCCTTACGAAAGGACGTGGACGCGTCTGCAAAACTTTTGGATGCGTTGGGCATCGCAAAAAAATACCCCGCGCTCCTCTTTACATCGTTTTACGCTGCATCCGCCGTCGTGCCTGACTACAAACTCTATCTCCGCGCGCAGGAATTATACGCGCCCGTCTTAAACGACGCGCTCCGCTCAGGAGACAAGCCGACTTTAACGCCTACGCTCGATTTTGACGCGGAAGAAAAACCTCAACATTCGTCCTCCGACAAATCTTTGAGCGAAGACGATATGCGGCTTTTGAAAAAACTCCTTGATTCCCTTCGATAAGGATGACTCGATGAAACGACTTTTTGCATTGCGCGGAGCCGCCTGCGCAAAAAACACGGCGGCGTCCATCACCGAAAGCGTCGTCGCCCTATGCTCGGCAATTTTTGAGCGCAATAATCTTGCTGCCGACGATATTGTGTCGCTGCAGTTTTCGCTGACGTCCGACCTCGATGAAATAAATCCGTGCGCCGCGCTTAGGAAAAATTATTCCGGCGGCGTTGACGTTTCGCGCGTGCCGCTGTTTTGCACGCAGGAGGCGTCCGTTAAAAATGCGCTGCCCCGCGTCATTCGCTTGATTGCGCACGTTTATATGGAAGAAAACGCAAAGCCCGTTCACGTATACACGCGCGGCGCCGAAGTTTTGCGTCCGGATTTTACCACTGAGACGAAAAAGATCAGCGATTTGCAGTCGAACATTGACGGGCAAAACGAAAACTAAGAAGGTGAAAAAATGAAACTGTGGACAGTAACGATGGAATGCGCAGGACTTGCTGAGGCAGGCGGCGTAAAAAGCGTCGCCTATTCGGTTTCCGCAGAAGTCGCCCGCAGAGGGCACGACGTAACGCTTTTTATTCCGGTGTATGCGTGCAGCGAATTCGACTCTGTTGCGGACTTAACAGACGGAAAGGCGAACGCTCAAGTCGACTTGTGCGGTAAACTTGAACGCGTGGACTTTTCTACGGGGCGTTTTAAGGATGCGCCGGTAAAAATCGTTTTTATCCGCCATCCTTCGTTTGCAGAAAAATGCGCCGTCTACGTCTACACGGAAGAAGAAGAGCGCAAAAATCCTGAACACGCGCGCGGAACGGGGCACCGCGATACGCTTTTTTTGGACGCGCTCCTTTCAAAAGCCGTCGTCGAGTACGCAAAATCGCTTCCCGATTCTCAAAAGCCCGACGTCATTCATTGCCACGACGCGCCTTCTGCAGTCCTTCCGTCTTATCTTGCCGCCGCCATGCCGGACTTTGCGCCGCGTATTGCCTGCGCGGCAACTATCCACAACGCGGGTCCCGCCTATCACCACGAGTTTCGGGATTTGGCGGAGGCTGCGTACTACACGGGGCTGCCGGAAGAAAAATTGCGCGGTGCGCTCAATGGAAAGCGGGTGGAGCCGTTTTTGCTTGCGGGTAAGGACGCGCATTTGACGACCGTCTCAACGTTTTACGCGGCGGAACTGGCCGACGCCGCTTTTTCTAGTGAAACGGACGGACTGTCTCCGCTTTTTTCCACCGAGCAGATACGCATTACGGGGATTACGAACGGCATTGAAGTCGAACGCTACAATCCGGAAGAGACTGCGTCTTCTTTGCTGCCATATCCGTTTTCTCCTGAACGCGGAGAACTTTCCGGCAAGTATGAAAACCGCCGATTTTTGCTTGAGTTGGCGTCTTCTGCGGCAGAGAATGAGCGTTTCCGCTCTTTTTTTGACGGCATAGAACTGTGCGGCTCGCTTTCAAATCAGGGATTGGACGATAAAAACGCAGTCTATTTTACCTATCAGGGACGAATTGTACGGCAAAAAGGAATCGATATTTTGATTCCCGCCGTAAAAGAAGTTTTACGCCGAGATGAAAACCTGCGTTTTATCATCGCAGGGCAGGGAGAGCCGGCGCTTGAAAATGAACTTTCATCCCTTGCACGCGAATATCCGGGCAAAGTCATTTATTTTAAGGGATATAACAAGAGGACTGCGCGCCTTTCCGTTGCCGCCGCCGATTTTTTGCTGATGCCGAGCGTTTTTGAGCCCTGCGGACTTGAAGACTTTATCGCCCAACTGTTCGGCACGCTTCCCGTCGCACACTCGACCGGCGGCTTAAAAAAGATTCAAGACGGCAAAACGGGATTTTTATACGCGCCGAACACCGCAGAAACGCTTTGCAGCGCGATTATAAACGCCGCAGGTTTTAAGCGCGCCCATGACGACAAACTGACTGAGATGATTGCGTATGCGGCGCGCACCGTCAAAAAAGAATATTCGTGGGCTGCCGTCGTGCAGGAAAAGTATATTCCGTTTTTTGAAAAACTTATTTCCGATAATTGACACTTTTCCTTATATCCTATATTATTCGCCTATTCTACAAAAGTTGCTGCCTTAGCTCAGTTGGTAGAGCACGTGATTTGTAATCTCGGGGTCGTGGGTTCAAATCCTACAGGCAGCTCATAACGGGGAGTTTCCCGAGTGGTCAAAGGGGACAGACTGTAAATCTGCTGGCTCCGCCTTCGTAGGTTCGAATCCTTCACTCCCCATAAGAGCCGGAAAATATTTTCCGGCTCTCTTTTTTTGTAATCGAAAATATGAAAAATCATTAAAGCGGAGCGCATTATGAACGATTTTTTTGAAAACGGACTGCATTTTTCCTGCGCTCGCTGCTCTTCTTGCTGTCGGCACGACGAAGGTTTCGTATATTTATCCGAGTCCGATTTATCAAACCTTTGCGAACACTTTAAAATGGAACGGGAATCATTTATCTCGTCGTATTGTCGTTTTGTTCCGTATGCCGGCGGGGCGGAGGTTCTTTCTCTCTTGGAAAAGGATAACTTCGACTGTATTTTGTGGCAGGACGGCGGCTGTACTGCATATAACGCGCGCCCCGCGCAATGTTCGACATATCCGTTTTGGACGCGTATCTTGTCTTCCAAAAGGGCATGGGTTCAAGAGTCGGCATATTGTCCCGGAATCGACTCGGGTCAATGCAGAACTTACGGCGACATACTTGCACATCTTTCAAAATATGAAGAAAATAAGAAAAGCTTGATACATAAGGCGGAATAATTTGAAAATACGTTTTTGGGGCGTCAGAGGATCCATTCCATCTCCTTTAAGCCCTCAGCAAATACAGGCGAAAATCAGCGCCGTCATTCAGCGGATAAGCGCAAGCGATATCGAATCTCCCGACGCGCGGGAGCGTTTTATTTCAAACCTGCCCGACTGGATTTTAGGCACGGCAGGAGGGAATACGCCGTGTTTGGAGTTACGCGGCTCAGGCGGAGAAGAAATAATACTTGACGCAGGTTCGGGGATACGCGGTCTTGGAAAATCTGACACGCTGCCCAAAGATAAGCATTTTTCCATATTTTTATCGCACTATCATTGGGATCACATTCAAGGATTGCCGTTTTTCGATCCCGTGTACGAACATGACACTGTCATCGACTGGTATTCAACAAAAGAGAATGGAAAAGACTTTTTAGAGCGTCAGCAGGCGTTTCCGTTTTTTCCGATTGCATTTGAAAAACTGACTCCGCATTTTCATTTTCACACCGTAAAAGCGGGAGAGGCGATAAAAATCGGCGATATTACGGTCAATTCTTGTCCGATGGCGCATCCGGGCGGCTCGCAAAGTTATTCATTTACGGAAAACGGTAAAAAATTCGTTTATGCGACCGACGTGGAACTTTCGCAAAACGATTTTACATCCACGCCCGAACACGAAGCCGTCTTTCGGAATGCGGATTGTATGGTCATTGACGCGCAGTACACGGTCGAGGAGTCTTATAAAAAAGTCCACTGGGGGCATTCGGCGTTTTGCTATGCGATTGATTTTGCGGTCAACTGGGGAGTGAAAAAACTGTTTTTGTTTCATCACGATCCCACGTACGACGATAAAAAATTAAATTCGATTCTGCTGTCCGCGCAGTGGTATGCTGAATACATTATTCATTCCGACATTGAAATCTTCTTAGCGATGGAAAACAAAGAATTCGAGATTTAAAATGAAAAAGTATAAAATAGTGCTTATATTAGTCTTATTTTTTTTACCACTTTTGACAACTTTGATTATTTTTTACACGCAAGCGGCGCCCGTCTCTCCCAAAGAAACAGAGTTCAGCCGCATTGAAATTCAAAAGGGAGAAACGGCAAAGACCGCCGCGTATAAACTGGACGCGATGGAACTGATAAAAAGTCAGCGCTTATTTTATGCGGCGGCGCGTTTTCCCTTCGTTTACTTTTTGCTGACGGGAAATAAGGAACCGTTTACGCTTAAAAGCGGGACGTACAAATTAAGCGGCTCGATGAATCTTTCAGAAATTTTGGCTATCCTTTCGGCAGGGAAAGAGGACTCCATACGCGTTGCTCTGCCGGAGGGGCTTACGCTTACGAAAATTGCGGCGCGGCTTGAAAACGCCGGCGTGTGCGAAAAACAAGATTTTATTGCGGCTGCAAAAGATTCCGAATTGCTTGCAGAGTATCAAATTCCTGCAGAAACTTTTGAAGGTTATCTTTTTCCCGATACGTATTTTTTTGCTCCGTCAACGGCTGGCAGTGAAGCCATAAAAATCATGGCGGATAATTTTTTTAGTCATATAAAAGAAGACTCCGCATTCGGCGATATGACAATGGAAGAATTGAACGAAACCGTCATTCTTGCCTCCGTCGTCGAGCGCGAATACCGGCAGAACGAAGAGGCGCCTCTTATTGCAAGCGTTTTTAAAAATCGGCTCAAAAGCAAAATAGGGCTGTATTCGTGCGCGACCGTTGAATACGTTATTACGGAAATTGAAGGAAGGGAACATCCCGACGTGATAAAATATTCCGACTTAGAACTTACAAGTCCTTATAATACATATAAATATGCCGGTCTTCCACCCGGAGCAATAGCGAATCCCGGCATGACGGCTCTCAAAGCCGCCGCCAATCCGCCTGAAACCGATTATTATTATTTCCGGCTGACGGATGCGGCGGCGGGAAAGCACGTCTTCAGCAAAGATTTTTCCGCGCACATTAAAGAAGGCGACGTGTTCAGCACAAAAAAGGCTGCGGAAAACTGATGCCGCGTTTTATATCGCAGGAAACGATTAAGGCTGCGGAAAACGCCGACATCGTAAACATTATCGACGACTACACAAAACTTGAAATGCGCGGCGCAAACGATTGGTGGGGCTGCTGTCCCTTTCACGGAGAAAAAACGGCTTCATTCCACGTTGACGCCGATAAAAAATTTTATTATTGCTTCGGCTGTCATGTCGGCGGCAACGTAATCAATTTTATAAAAGAACAAGAAAAACTTTCCTATTACGACGCCGTCGAATTCGTCGCAAAAAAAGCGGGAATTCCTATCTCGTATGCCGACGGCGCGGCGGAAAAATCCGATCCGAAACTAAAACTTATCAACGACTATCTTGAACTCTATGACCGCTGCGCTTCCATGTTCCATTATATTTTAACCGAAACGGAGCAGGGGAAAAACGCGCTTGACTATATTACCGGCAGGGGAATAAGCGTTGAGACCGTCAAAAAATTTAATATCGGTTATGCGCCGGCGGATAAAAGGTGGCTTAAGCGTTTTTTACTCAAAAAGAATTTCAGTCAAGACTTTCTCAATCAGTCTGGATTGTTTAGTAAAAAATACTCTGACGTCTCTTTTTTTACACATCGGCTTATGTTTCCGATATATAATCGGCACGGAAAAGTTGCCGCGTTCGGAGGCAGGGCGCTTGATAATGCTCCGAACAACCCAAAATATCTCAACTCAGGCGATTCGATACAGTATAAAAAAGGCGAGACGCTCTATGCGTTTAACTTTGCAAAAAAAGCGGTAAAAGAAGCGAAAAAAGTCATTTTTTGCGAAGGCTATATGGACTGCATAACCTATCACCAATGCGGAATAGAATATGCGGTCGCACCGCTTGGAACCGCGCTTACCGACGAGCAGATTAAGATAGTCCGGCCGTTTGTAGATGAAGTTTTGCTTTCTTTTGACGCGGACGAAGCGGGGCAAAAGGCGACCGAGCGCGCAATTTACATGCTCCGCAGGCATTCGATTGTGGTAAAAGTCATACAACTTTCAGGGGGAAAAGACCCCGCTGAAATAATGAACAATTACGGCGCAGAGGTGTTGACGAATGAAGTCGGCAATGCTATATTAGACAGTAACTTTTTAATATCCAGACTGGGAGAAAAATATCCTCTTGATACGCCCGACGGAAAAACGAAGGCTTCGCTTGAATATTTTTCTTACGTGGATTCGCTTCAGTCCGATATTCAAAAAGAATCGTGTCTTGAGCAGCTGTGTCAGACATTCAACTTAAAGCCGGAGGCGGTAAAGAGGGATTTTTACAATCGAGAACAAGCCCGAAATCGTTTAAATATCCGGCAGCCAGACAAACAGGAAGCTCTGCAGTCCATCAAACCTACTGCGGAACTCAGAAGCGTACTGGCAATAATAGCCGACCTTAATAAATACAAAACGATACGAAACGAGCTTACCCCCGATGACTTTGAAGATCCTCACGCCATAGCGCTGTTGAATATTCTTGAAAAGTGTTACAGCGAAGACGCTTTGTCTCTAAACGCCATTTTAGATTTCTGCGATGACGAACGGCTGGCAAACCTTATAACAAAGGTTATATCTTTAGGCGAGTTTAAAGATTATTCGGAGAGCGCCGTACAGGATTCAATAAGGCTGATAAAAAAGAAAGTAACCGAAAGGCGGCGCGACAAAATTATGGAGCGCATACGCGGCTTTCATGCGGTTACTGCCGAAGACAAAGACGAGTTGAACGCACTTCTTGCTGAAAAGATGAACCTTGACCGGCAGCTGAAGAATTGAAATTTTACGCAGTAGGTTATAACGAATGGATAAGGAAGAAAATTCTTCTATTCAAAAAATCATTGAGTTTGTAAAAGATAAGCAGATTGTAACGTGGAGCGAAGTTGCCGAATTCGCCGGAAAATTGGACGACAGCGCGCTCGATCTTGAGCAGGTCGCAAAAATCCTCGTGCAGTACAATTTGCAGCCGATTGATTTTATGCCGGATGACGAGCCGGAAGAAGACGGAACGGTGCCTGCCGATGACGATGACATTATTGTTTCGGATGCGGATGAAGCGATTGCGTCATCTCAAGAGACAAAAGAAGACGCCTACGATAAAAACAAACTGGTCAATATCGATCGGGAGTCGAATGTCGATGATCCTATCCGTCTTTATCTTCGCGAAATCGGAAAAGAAAATCTTTTGACGGCTGAGCAGGAAGTCATTCTGTCCAAAAAGATGGAAGACGGCAAAAACATCATTAAGGATGTCATTTTGAATTCGGGGATTATGATTCCCGAATTTTTTATTATAGCGCAAAAAGCGTTTACCAAAATCGACATTCACGAACCCGGCCGCTCCCGCAAAGAAATCAACGATGAACAGCAGGAAAAAAAGCACTTAAAATTGTGTTACGGGGAATGCATAAAGCCGGTGCTTGCGGAAATGAAACGCTATATGGGTTTGAAAAAGCAGATTTTTGAAACCGACCAGACCAGCCGTTTTTTTGAAGACCCGCAGCTTATCGCCTTGCGTGAAAAAATTCAGCCGCAGTTACAGAAAATCGATATTCAAACGGAGGAACTCGACCGCTTTAATCAAAAATTCCTTGATGCAGTCAAAAAAATCGAGGACTATCATCAAAAACAAGAAAAAAAGATGAAGGAACTCAAGATTTCCAATGCCGCGGAATTGAGAAGCCTCGGAAGACGAATTGCGCTTCGTTCGGAAGCGGCGAAACTTGAAGCCGAACTGAACATGACGACCGACGATATCCGCGATATTTACACGCAGATTCAAAAGATCGACCGCAAACTGCACCGGCTTGAATACGAATTTGAAAACACAATTGATGAGATTCTTGAAAAGGCGGAAGAAATTAAGCGCGGCAGCCGCATGATGGAACTTGCCAAAAACCGCCTCATCAACGCGAATCTCCGCCTCGTCGTTTCGATTGCAAAAAAATACACCAACCGCGGCTTACAGTTTTTCGATCTCGTGCAGGAAGGCAACATCGGACTCATCAAGGCGGTTGAAAAATTTGAGTACCGCAAAGGGTTTAAGTTTTCAACCTACGCGACGTGGTGGATCAGGCAGGCGATTACGCGGAGCATTTCCGATCAAGCGCGCACCATCCGCGTTCCCGTGCACATGATTGAACAGATCAACAAAGTCGTGCGCGAGTCGCGTCAACTTATGCAAAAACTCGGGCGCGAGCCGACCGACGAAGAGATTGCAAGTCAACTCGGATGGCCGCTTACGCGCGTAAAACAGGTAAAAAACGTTGCGCGCGAGCCGATTTCGCTTGAAACGCCGATCGGAGAAGAAGAAGATTCCTCGCTCGGAGACTTTATCGAAGATAAGGAAGCCGAAAATCCCGCCGCAAAGACTGCGTATACGCTTTTGCAGGAGCAGTTGAAAACCGTGCTTGATACGCTTCCGTCGCGTGAACAGGAAGTTTTAAAGATGCGTTTCGGACTTGAAGACGGTTATTCACTGACTCTTGAAGAAGTGGGACTGTATTTTGACGTTACGCGCGAGCGAATCCGGCAGATTGAAGCCAAAGCGTTGCGGCGGCTCCGGCATCCGCGCCGCGCCAACGGTCTCCGCGATTACATCGAAACGTGAGCGGGCGTTAAAGTTCAGTTTTATAGACACAAAATTTTATTTTCTATATAGTAGACCCGTTCTCCGAACGGAATTTCCCGAACAGGTTTCGTGTAAAAATATTTTAGAAAGGAATTGCTATGGTAATGACAGAAATTTTTAACAAGCTCAAAAGCCTCCAGTTGATACTTGGGCGCAAATATGAACTTGAAACAAAAATAAATGAAGCGCCCAAACAACTCGACTCGCAGGATGCGCTGCTCGACCGTATGCGGAAAGAATTTATAGAAAAAAATCACGCGTATGAAAGCGTCAAAGAAAAAGTGCTTGAACTCAGAAGAGAACTTGACGAAGCGGTCAGCGCGCGCGAAGCGGGCGAAAAAAACATGGACAGCATTACCACGCACCGCGAATACGAAGCGCTTGAAAAACAAATTACCGAAGCCTCTTCCAAAGAAAACGAAGTGCGTAAAGATCTGCAAAAAGAGGAAAAAACGCTTGCAGAACTCAACGATTCCATAAAAATGACGGAAGATATGATTGCGGCGCAAGAAAACGACATCAGCGAAAGCCGGAAGACGCTTGACAGTCAACTTGAAGGGCTGAAATCGGAACTTGCAGCGCTTACCAGTCAGGAAAATGAAATCATCCCCGGTCTTGACCAAGAGGTGCTTTTTAAGTTTCAGCGCATAATTCAGCGTAATTCGGAAGGCATTGTGGCAGTAAAAAACGGCGTTTGCACCGGCTGCAATATGATTCTTCCCGCTCAGTTTGCAAATGAAGTGCACGAAGGAGATTCCATTTTATTCTGTCCGTACTGCAGCCGCATTCTTTTTTATGAAGAAGCCGATGAAGACGCGCAGGAAGCATATTTTGACGACACGGGCAGTCTTTCCGATATAGAAGACGACTTTATTGACGACGAAGAAGAGGAAATCGAAGAAGATACGGAAGAAGAACTCTACGATGAATCCGAAGAAGAGATTTTGGAAGACGATTCCGATGATGACGATGAGGATGAGCTTGAAGAGGAAGAGACTGACGACAGCGGCGATGATGAAGATGAAGACGCCGAAGAGGAGAGTGAAACGCAGGAATAATGCAGGCGGGATATAACCGCGCGGCTTTTTTTGATGATAAAGAAAGTCCGTGAGGAAAGTCCGGGCTCCTTCGGAAAAAATGCCGGATAACGACCGGGCGTACGGAAGCGTTTCCGTACGACAGAAAGTGCAGCAGAAAAGATACCGCGCTTTATGCGTAAGGGTGAAAAGGCAGTGTAAGAGACTACCGCGCTTTCGGCAACGAAGGCGGCAGTGCAAACCTCATTTGGAGCAAGGTCAAGCAGAAGTTTGATTTTCCGAGTCGAGACTTCGGGTAGACCGCAGGAGTTGAAAGGCAACTTTCAGCAAAGATAGATGGTTATGACGCACTTGGTGCGTTGACAGAATCCGGCTTATCGTCCCGCCTGTTTTTTTATATTACGATTACACTCGAGACATAAGCATTTGATTTTATGCCGGCTGCAATCGAAAAAGCGAAATGCAAAATTGCTCTGATGCAAAGAGCGTTGAGCGTAGTAAACGCAGGATAAAAACGAAAGGAGAGTACGCTTTTCGTTCGGTTGATTTTGCGGCTTATAAAAAAAATGAGCGGAGAATGATTGTGCGAAACGGCGACGTAACGAGAAAAAAAAACTATCTCATACTGAAATTGACCATTTCTTTTATTCTCATCGCATCCTTTGCCGTCGGCGGATTTTTTTTATACGGATTTATAACGGCTCATGTCGAAAAGTCTCCGACAATCGGCGCGCTGAAAAAAGCGTGGAGCGTATACGATTATAATGCCGCGTATGACATCAGCACAAAGATTCTTTCGCTTCATCCGCTCAATAACGCAGCGTTGACCTATCGCGGCTATTCAAGTTTTTACATCGCCGTTTCTCAACTTGAAACAGCCGACGCGCAAAACTATCTTGATGAGGCGATCAATTCGCTGCGTCTTGCTTTTCAGGGCGCGCGCCGGAGTCTTATCCCGCAAATCGAATATATGCTCGGTAAGGCGTATTTTTATAAAAACACGGTTTCTTCTTATTATTATGCGGATTTGGCGGCAAAGTATTTGGGGAGCGCAGCCGTGCACGGCTATAAAGCCGACGATATTCCGGAATATCTTGGATTAAGTTACGCCGCGCTCGGCATGCCGATGGAAAGTATTTCTGCCTTTACGGAGGCTCTGCTGGTGCGGGAATCGTATACGCTTCTTCTTTCCATTGCCGAACAGTATTACAAGGCGGGGCAGGCGACGGCGGCAAAGCAGTATCTGTTTCGCATAAAGAATGAAACGGACGATCAAAGTCTGGCCCTAAAAAGCATGAATCTTTTGGGAACGATTTACACAGAAGAAGGGAATTTTGACGAGGCCGAAAAGGAATTTGAAAACATTTTGCAGAAAAATAAAAATTCTGCTGACGCATACTATGGACTTGGTGTAATATACGAAAAGCAAGGAAATCTGGTCAAAGCGCGTTCGCTCTGGCGAAAAGCGTTGAAAATCCAAGTTAATCATCCGGGTGCGCTTGCAAAATTTTCAGATTATAAATGAGTAACAAAAGGAAAGTTGCAATTTAATTGCAGATTTCTTAAAAAGTTTAAAATCCGGGAGGATTTATGGGATTTCTTGACAGATTTTCAACCAATATAGGAATTGATTTAGGCACCTGCAACACGCTGATTTATATCAAGGGCAGGGGAATTATCATAAACGAACCGTCCGTTGTTGCAGTCGAAAAAGGCACAAAGCGAATTGTAGCGGTCGGCGCGGAAGCGAAAAATATGCTTGAAAAAACGCCGAGCAATATTATCGCAATTCGCCCGCTTGCCGACGGCGTTATCGCCGACATTGACAGCACGGAGCGCATGATAAAATATTTTATTTCAAAAATTACGCCGCGAAGGCAAATTATTAAATCCACGAAGATAAAAATCGGCATTCCGTCGTGCATTACGGACGTTGAGCGCCGCGCCGTCATTGAAGCCTCTCTCAAAGCGGGCGCAAAAGAAGTTGAAGTTATCGCAGAATCTCTTGCGGCGGCAATCGGCGCAAAAATTCCCATTCACGAGCCTGCAGGACACATGATTTGCGATATCGGCGGCGGAACGACTGAAGTTTCCGTTATTTCGCTCAACGGAATGGTAATCACCAGTTCCATCAGAGTCGGCGGCAATAAATTCAATGAAGCGCTGGTAAAGCACGTAAAAAGCGTTCATAACCTCATCATCGGGCAGCAGACGGCGGAAAGGCTTAAAATCCAGATTGGAAATGCTGCGCCCGACAAAACGATTGAAAAAATGGAACTGAAAGGCACGGACGCCATCACCGGACTTCCGCGCCGCCTTGAAATCGACAGCGTAGAAGTGCGCGAAGCGCTGAAAGAGCCGGTTAAACGCATCGTAGAAGAGATAAAAAACGTTATCGGGCAGACGCCGCCGGAACTTGCTTCCGACATCGTCGACAGGGGAATTGTTATGACCGGCGGCGGTTCAATGCTCAAAGGACTTCCGAAACTCATCTCAAAAGAAACGGGCGTTCCCGTCATTTTGGTGGAAAATCCGCTTGACTGCGTTGCAATCGGAGCGGGGGAGGCGTTTGCGCTTTTCCACGATATGTCCTCAGGTCATTCGATTTACGACAGCCTCAATGAATAAAAATGTCCGCAAAGCGCGTTTTTTCATTCAGACTGTCTGAATTTTTACTCACCGTTATTGTCATTCTCTCAGGCGTTATGCTTGCATTCAGTTCAGGCGGCTTTGTAGTCAATTTTAAGACGGCAGGCTTTGCGCTTTTGTCTTCGCTCCAAAGCGGCGTTCACTTTGCGGCAAAGGGAATCGGCGGAACAGTCGGATCCGTGCACGAATTGGCAAAACTCCGGAAAGATTACGACGCCCTGACGCGCCGCCTTGAAAACTACGAGCAAATGCGGCGAACAAACGCCGATATAATGAAAGAAAACGAGCGGCTCAAGGAGCAATTGGGCTTTGCTCTTTCCCTTGCGGAAAAAAATTACCCTGCAGAAATTATCGCCCGCGATACGGACAGCGTTTATGCATTCCTCACGATAAACAAGGGGAGCGCGGCGGGCGTAAAAAAGAATATGCCGGTTATCGCGTACCAAAATGGAAACTCAGGATTGGTTGGGAAAGTAGTGCAGGTCGCGCCGTTTACAAGCATTATTATGCCGGTCTATAACCTCGATTGCATAATTTCGGCGCGCATTCAAAATACGCGAGACTTGGGGCTTGTTTCCGGCAACGGGAGCGCGGAGCGTCCGCTTTCCATGCAGTATATCCGTAAGCGGCTCATCGACCAACTGCATTTCGGCGACATCGTCGTAACGTCCGGCGAAAACAACAACTATATGCGCGATATTCCGCTTGGGACTATTTCTAAAATCTCCGTGCAGGACTATAATTCGTCACTTGCAATCGAAATCGTTCCCATCATCGACTTTGCGCGTCTTGAAAATGTCGTCGTCGTCAATATGAAGGAGCAAAACGATAGGAGGAAAGAAAAATGATAAAATCATTTGCAATTTCTTCTATTATAATCATATGTATTGCGACTGCAGAAACGTCTTTGCTTGCAAATATTACGGCGCTTCCCGTCGTACCGGATTTTTTGCTTTTGAGTACGCTCTATTTTTCTCTTTTGAACGGCAAAACGTACGGAGAGACGGCGGGATTTGTTTCAGGTCTTGCGCTTGACTTTATGACGGGAGCCCCGTTCGGATTTAACTGCATTTTTCGGACAATCATCGGATATGCGGCGGGATTTTTTCATGATTCCTTGAATTTTAAAGGAATTTTTATTCCGTGTATGCTCGGAGCGGCGGGGACCGTGTCTAAATTCCTTTTAACCTATGTCATTTCGCTTTTTTTTCCGGCAATTACGCTGCCTGAAGGATTTTTATCGTTTCCGTTTTTGTTTGAACTTGGGGCAAACACGATTTTTGCGCCCGTTTTGTTTAAACTGCTCGGCGCATTTGAAAGTATGATTGCGCTTCGGCGCACGGAGTTCATCTGATGACGTATTTTTCACGGACGCCGCTGCATTCGGAAAGCAAAAACGCAAAACTGCTTTCTTTGTCGATTGCATTGCTTTTCTCATTCGCAATTTATTTTTACCGGCTTTATTTTTTGCAGGTTATCAACGGGACCAAATACCGCTCGCAGTCGCGGACAATTTCAAGTCAGATAACGAGCATTCCCGCGCAGCGCGGAGAAATATTCGACCGGAACGCCTCGCTTCCTATGGTTGTCAACAGTGAATCCTTTTCGGTGGAATTAAAGCCCGGTGAAATTCCGAAGGGAATGTACGATACGGTCGCATCGAAACTTGCCGCGGTGCTTGAGATTTCCAAATTCGACATCGACAGAAAGATTCCTAAAAAATCCCGGAGGGATTTCATTTCGTTTCCGATCCGTTCGAATGTGCCTTTTTCAGTCATTTCGAATATTGCGGAAAATAAGACCGACTTTCCCGGCGTTTCTTGGATTTCAAAACCGGTCAGAAATTATGTTGAAACGGGTTCTCTTTCCCACATACTCGGCTACGTCGGCGATATTACAAAAGAAGAAATGAATATCATGTACAATCAAGGCTATACGCGGAACAGCGTCGTGGGAAAAACGGGCATTGAGCGGCAGTACGATTATCTTTTACAAGGAACGCCGGGGCGGGAAAGCCGGACGGTTGACGCGCGCGGACGCATTATTTCCGATACGCCGGTTATAGAGCCGCCGAAGTCGGGGAAAAATCTTATTCTGACGATAGACACGGCGATTCAAACGCTTGCCGAAAAAACGCTCGGGAATAGGGTAGGGGCGGCGGTCGTTTTGCGCCCCGCCGACGGGGAAGTGCTTGCGATGGTTTCTTATCCTTTTTTTGACCCCAATATTTTTAACACCGACGACGCGGCAAAATATTACAACAAACTTATCAGAGATGAAAAAAATCTTCCGCTGGTAAACCGCGCCGTAAACGCGGTTTATCCGCCGGCGTCAACGTTTAAAATCGTGATGTCGACGGCAATGCTGCAGGAAAAAGCGTTTCCTTCGGCAAAAAAAATTGAATGCGAGGGAAAACTGCTCTACGGAAACAGGACTTTCCACTGCCACGTCCACGAACCCGGGCACGGCTGGCTCAATATGAAAAACGCGCTTGCGCAGTCGTGCGACATATATTTTTGGACGATTGGACGCGACTATTTGGGAATCAACAAAATCGCTCAGTACGCAAAGGAATTCGGCTTTGGACGCAGCGCCGAAATCGATCTTCCCAGTCAACAGACGGGCTTTGTTCCGACCGCTGAATGGAAAGAGCGTAAATACCATGAAAAATGGCTCGGCGGCGACACGATGTCGTGTTCAATCGGGCAGGGGTATATGCTTGCAACGCCCCTGCAGCTTGCGGATATGGCGGCGATGGTTGCCAATTCCGGCGTGATATATAAGCCGCACTTGCTTAAAGAGGTGCGCGATCCGGTGACGAACGACGTAATAAAAAAGGTTGAGCGCGAAGTCCTGATAAAGTCCGACATTGATGCGGACGTGTGGAAAGAAGTGCAGGAAGTTATGCGCTACACGATTTCCGACGGAACGCCGCAGTATCCGATGCGGAATAAACTGGTAAAGGCGGCGGGGAAAACGGGAACGGCGGAAGTTGCGCCGTATAAAACCTCGTGGCACTCGTGGATGGTTGCGTACGCGCCGTATGACGCGCCGCCTGAAGAGCAGGTTGCAGTCGCCGTTATCGTAGAAGCGAGCAATCCGTGGGAATGGTGGGCGCCTTACGCAACGAATATCATTTTGCAGGGGATATTTGCAAAGCAAACTTACGAACAGGCGGTCAACGCGCTGGGCTTTAATTACTTGATAAAAAAGAGCGGCAGACAAGAATAAAATCTTGAATGAAGGCACAAAGGATAACGCGTGAAAAAAAACATATTTGAAAACTTCGATTTTATCATGCTGCTTTCAGTCTTAATCCTTACGGCGACTGGAATTGCGTTCATTTATTCATCAGGCGTCAATTCCGACGGCGTTCTTGTTTCCCGCGAATACGTTAAACAAATCGTTTGGGCGGGAATCGGACTGGTCTTTTTGCTGGGCTTTACGTTTACCGACTATCGACGCTTTGAGCGCCCTGCAAAATGGCTTTACCTCGGACTGATTGTAGTGCTTACGTACACACTGCTGTTCGGAAGCAAGCGGAACGGCGCGCGCAGTTGGATAGGCATTTGGGAATTCGGAATCCAGCCGTCCGAGTTGGGAAAAGCCGTTTTTATCATTATGCTTGCGCGCTATCTTTCAGAATCGGAGCGGGAAGAACCGCTCAAACGTTTTTTTGTCGCAATCGGCATTTTCGCCCTGCCGACAGGACTGGTTTTTATTCAGCCGGACTTAGGAACGTCGACCGTTTACATTCCGATTTTCTTTATTATGTGCTTTATGGCAGGCATTCCGCATAAATATCTGGTGTTTTTGCTTGGAGCGGGGGCTGCAACGGTGCTCTTTACGGTATTGCCGGTGTGGAATGAGTTTATCGCCCACGACTCGGTTGCCGTAATCCGCGTTCTTACGAACCGCTCATTAAAGGCGATTTTAATTTTCGCCTCCGTGTCGATATTCGCGCTGGCCTTTGTTGTCAGACGGTATTTTCACGCGCCCAAATACTACTTTTGGATCGCATTTGCATTCGCAATCATTACGATTGGACTTACCGTGTCGAGCGCCGCCGGAAAATTCCTCAAAGAATACCAAATCCAGCGCCTTATCGTATTTATGGATCCGTCGGTCGACCCGCGCGGCTCCGGCTGGAATATCATTCAGTCAAAAATTGCAATAGGAGCCGGCGGTTTTCGCGGCCGCTCATTCCTGCACGGAACGCAAAGCCACTACCGTTTTCTCCCGCAGCAGTCGACCGATTTTATATTCAGCATTCTCTCCGAAGAACTCGGCTTTCTCGGCGGAATTTTAGTTTTTGGAATTTACATGATAATAATGTTTAGAACTATTTTTATTATCAAAAACGCAATGGACAACTTCGGCATGTATATCGCTTCCGGCATTTTAGGAATGTTTATCATTCATTTTTTTATCAACGTCGGCATGGTCATGGGCATTATGCCGATTACCGGCATCCCGCTTTTGTTTCTTTCTTACGGCGGCTCATCGCTTCTAACTGCAATGAGCTGCACCGGGATTTTAATGAGCATACATTATAGGAAATAGGGGGAGGAAGCTGAGAGGGGAAGGTTTGTTTTGATGTAAATAGACAGAATATTTATTATGAAAAGCAATAAAGTACATCGTTTTTACTTTGTTTCCGCATTTCTGCATCACACAATCCGCTCAAGTTTCTCCCGTATAAACTCGCTTTTTTCTTTTAAGGTGATATTGCCCGTGTTTAAGAATATGCCGTTGGGCTTTGCGGAATCAAGTTTTACGCTGCCGGACGATTCTTTTATGAGGCGCAGCACTTTGTCTATCGAAATATCCGAAACTTTTTCAAACGACACGGCGGCAACGCCCGCTTTTTCTTTTATCGAAGATATGTTCAACCGTCGGCATAAAATCCGTATGCTTGCAAGGGACATAAGACTGTTCACTTCGTCGGGCAATGGTCCGAAACGGTCGCTTACTTCGATAAACACGCCGTCAAGTTCATCTTGAGTCTGGACGGCGGCGATTTTTTTGTAGATTTCCATCTTTGTCTGCGGATTTTGAACGTAAGAGTCGGGAATAAAACCGGTGTATTCAAGTTCAAGCAGAACTTCGTTTTCCGCTTTGTATTCTTCCTGCATGATAAGACGGTTCACCGCGTCGTTCAAAAGCCTGACGTACATGTCAAAGCCGACCGAATATACGTTACCCGCTTGGTCGCGCCCCAAAAGATTTCCCGCGCCGCGGATTTCCATGTCTTTCATCGCGATTTTAAAGCCGCTTCCAAGCTCGGTAAAGTCGCTTATGACCTGCAGACGCTTCATCGCATCTTCGCTTAAAACTTTGTTTTCCGGATACAAGAGATACGCGTAGGCTTTCCGGTCGCTCCGTCCGACGCGCCCACGAAGCTGGTACAATTGCGAGACGCCGTACATATCCGCGCGGTCGATGATAATCGTGTTGACGTTCGGAATGTCGATTCCGTTTTCGATAATCGTCGTCGAAACAAGAACGTTGAATCCGCCAAGCTTAAAGCGGCGGAAAATATCGTCAAGTTCGTCGGCGGTCATTTTGCCGTGCGCCGTTTCAATCAGCATTTCGGGAACCAGACGCTCAAGTTTTATCCGCGTTTCTTCAAGCGATTCAACTCGGTTATGAAGATAAAAAATCTGCCCTCCCCGTTCCGCTTCCTTTCTGATTGCAGAGGCGACCCGCTCATCCGTAAATCCGTCTACAACGGTTTCTATCGGCTGTCGGTTTTTCGGCGGCGTCGTCAAAAGGCTCATGTCGCGGATTTTCAACAGGCTCATATGAAGCGTTCGCGGAATAGGAGTTGCCGAAAGCGCAAGGGAGTCTATATTGTTGCGGAGAACTTTGAGTTTTTCCTTATCTTTGACGCCGAACCGCTGCTCTTCATCGATTATCATCAGCCCCAAGTTTTTGAAGACCACGTCTTTTTGAATAATTCTGTGCGTTCCGATTAAAATGTCGATTTGTCCGTCTTTAAGTTTTTTAAGCGTCTCTCTTTGTTCTTTTGGCGGGACAAAGCGGGACATTTGTGCAATCCTGACCGGAAAGTTTTTAAAGCGTTCAATACAGGTTTCGTAATGCTGCTCTGCAAGAATCGTTGTCGGCGCAAGAAAAGCAACCTGCCTGCCGCCCATAACCGCCTTAAACGCCGCCCTCATCGCAATTTCAGTCTTCCCGTAGCCGACATCTCCACAGACAAGCCTGTCCATCGGAGACGCGCTTTCCATGTCCTTTTTAATTTCTTCCGTAACGGTAATTTGGTCGTCCGTATCCTCATACGGAAAGGCGGCTTCAAACATCGTCTGCCATTCGGTGTCTTTGGGGAACGGGAATCCGTGTGCCGCTTTCCTCCGCGAATACAAGTCGATGAGTTTTCCTGCAAGATCTTCGACCGCCTGTTTTACTTTATTTTTGCGGTTTTCCCACGCTTTTGAACCGAGCGTATCGAGATGAGGCGCATTTCCGGCATTTCCGACGTAACGCTGCACCATATTGACCTGTTCAATCGGAACAAAAACGAATTCTTTGTCGGCATATTCAAGTTTGACGTAATCGCGCTCGTTTCCTCCCGCCTTAACGCGGTCGATTCCGCAAAAAATCCCGATTCCGTAATTGACGTGCACGATATAATCGCCCGGAGTAAGGTCAACAAAAGTATCAATTGCCGTGCTTTTCGCTTTTTGTATCGACTTTGGAACGTATTTCCGCCGTCCGAAAATCTCGTTTTCCTGAATTATGCGCAGTTTGATATCAGGAACGGCAAATCCTTCGGAAACAGCTTTTCCGATAATCGAAATATTTGCTTTTTTGCCGTCGCTCGTCTCCGTAACATCTTTCAGAATTTCAGAAATGCGCAGAGCCTGATTCGGATTGTCGGCAAAAATCACGGAAGTCCAGCCGTTTGCATTCGACTTTTCAAGTTCTTCTTTAAGATATTTTATGTTTCCAAAATAACTTTGCGCAGGTTCGGCAGCGATTTTTATATGAGACTTTTCAGTTTTGGTAAAATTATTTATATCAATAGTATAGAAAAATATAGACTCTTTTATGTTTTTTACCGGACTTTCGAATTCAAGCGACACGGCTGACGGTAAAGGCACGCACATATTCTGCACCGCAGTTTTATAACTGTTGAACAATTCCCGATTCAAACTTTCATTCGCATTGCAAAGTCTGTCGTAATCAAAAAAGAAAACCGGCATATCCGAAGGAATATAATCGAACACCGAATATTTCTTATCCCACAAAATAGGATAAAAAATCTCTTCGCCCTCGCTCTGCCCCATTTCTTCTAGTTCAAGCAAGAGGTTTTCTCCAAAGTTTTGCGCACGCTCCGAATACTCGATTTGAATATTCGACAGATTTTCTTCTCCGCCGACGTTATCCGCTGCGGCTCCATTTTTCAGCCTTTCTTCAAGAACGGAAACAAGCTCTGCATTCCACAAAACTTCTTTCATCGGAGAGATTAAAACAGAATCCATAGTTCCTGTCGTTGTCTGCGTTTCAATATCGAATGTTTTAATTTCTTCGATTTTATCAAAATCAAACACGATACGGACGGCATCTTCTCCGGCAGGCAAAAATATGTCGAGCACTTCGCCGCGGAGACTGAATTCGCCGCGTGCGCTCACCTTTGGAACGCGCACATAACAACTTTTTACGAGTTTGGCAGACACTTCCTGTGTATCGATTTTTTGCCCTTTTTTCAAATCGAATATAAACGGACGTAAGAAATTCGGCGGCGTAAGAGGCGTAAGAAGCACACGCTGGACAGCAATAAAAATATGCGGACGATTTTTTTTGCGTGTTCCAGACTGAGTCAAAAGCAGGCGGCATAAAAAATCTGCCCGCTCTCCAAAAATTTTATTTCCGGGAGATGCAGGACGATATGGAAGAGTTCCCCAGCCGGGTAAAATCGAAACATCGGCATCTTCGATGATCGTTGCAAGATCGGTTTTAAGCAGTTCCGCATCGCGCTCGTTCTGCACAACGATAAAAATATCACATACATAAGGCTGATTTTGTTCCGAGCTGCCACTGCCCGCTGTGTCTGCTTGTGTGCATCGCATACGCTTTTGAATAATGTATTCGGAAATAAAAAAACTTTTAAGGCAGCCGTGAAGACCCGTTATTCCGCAAGGAAATTCCGCATTGTGCGCAGAAACGGTTTTTACAGCGGAAGAAAAATCTTTCCAGCCGTGCAGTAGATTTTGTATGGAATTTGATGATAATATATTCATAGTTTAAGCCGATAATAAAAGCAGGTTTTTCAACATATATTTTGGAGAATTACATTGAAACGAGCAGTTTTTTCTATTATAGCGGTTTTATTTTGTTTTGGACAACAGACGTTTGCAGAGGATATTCCCCCTGCGGACTACAAAAATCTGTCTGTTTCCATCAAATACTATAACCGCACGATGTATTATCCGGGCGATTCGGTCTCAAATCCCGTCCTTGTGCACATTTCCATAAAAAACAATTCTCCTCAGACCATGCGTTTTAAACTTGCCGACGACAGAATGTTCAGCGTCGATTTTAATGTCGTAATGGTAAAAAATACGGCTCTTTCACAGTCGGAAAATCTGATAAAAAAACGCACGACGAATCATGCCGTCTATTTCCGCGATATTGCGCTTGACACCGGCGAAGAATATTCCTTTGTTGAAAACTTAAAGGACTATATCGACTTAACCGAACCTGCAGTTTATTACGCGGACTTAAAATTCTATCCTGAACTTTATAAATCAAAATACGTTTCTTTGGACTCAAACCGCCTCACGCTTGAAGTGCGCCCCTCCCCTTCGGCAGCCTCGTCCGCAATTCTTCCCGTGCAGGATAAAACGGCAGAACTTTTGAAGCCTGAAGATATTTCTCCCGACAAAGTGGTTGAGCGCACAATTATTGCGCGGCAAAAATCCTTGTGGGATCAATACTTCCTTTACATGGACGTAGAAGCGATGCTGCAAAAAAACGCCGCCGCAAAGCGCAAATACAATTCCGTTTCTGCTGACGAACGCGCCCGTCTTTTGAGAAATTACAAAGCGGACTTAATGCAGTCCCGCATTGATAACGACATCGTCGCAATTCCTGAAAGTTTCCAGATTGAAAAAACGCTTTATTCCAAAACGGAAGGAACGGTTACCGTTACCGAATGGTTCAAGTATCCGACGTTCCGCGAAAAAAAGAGTTACGTTTATAAAGTTCGCCAGCGCGAAGGCATTTGGCAGATATACGATTACGTCGTAACAAATTTGGGGACGGAATGAAAGCGCTTGTCGTATGCGATGACGCTGAAGTCATCACGCTTTTAGATGCGGCTTTAAGTCGATACGGATTTGACACAATACTCTACCGCTGGCTTTTAAAAGCGCTTGATAATATGGAAGAAATCAGCCCTGATTTCACCATTATCAGCGTAAGCGACTATCCGCGCCACTGGAAAACGCTCTCGCAATTTATCAACAGCGGAATAGGACGAGTTGCCAATAAAATAATTTTATATACGCCTGAGCCTCTGAGCTCTGAAGAAAGCGCGAAAGCCGACACGCTTGAAATCGTCGGTTGCTTTTCATCGCTGGATGAATCCCGTGACGGACTGGAAAAACTGCGTGCCTTACTCGGTATAACTGAAAATGGCGATTCTTGCACAACGTTTGATAGCGATCTTGAACAAGGCGAAGAAAATTCAATAAATGAGAAGGCTCCGTCTCCTTATTTAGATGAAAAAACGCAAGCAAATGACACAGCGCTTAGTGTTATCGACACTAGTGTCCCCCAAACGGAAGAGACGACTTCAACTAATATAGAAAATGAAGATTTTGCTGCGGATACGGATACGTTGGCGGCACGAGACGGAGAAACTGCACTAGCTGAGGCTACTGCAGCCTCTCATGCATTAGAAGAAACGCAGGAAAATGACGCGGCGCCCGATTCTGTTGACACGAATACTGCCGAAATGGAAAAAGATGTTTCAGTCGCTTTTGTCAAAGATGATGTTTCCGTTGCCGAGTCTGCAGCGGAAACGGCAGAAAAAGATGAGAGCGAAAAAGCATTTCCGATTGATACAAATCCTGAGCCGCTGGGTACCGGCACAATGCGGAATGAAACTAATCTTACGCTACAAAATGAAAATACTTTAATCGAAAATGAAATCGTTCCGCCCGTAGTCGATGGATTTTCTGAAAATAACGAATCAGAAAAGTCTTTAGATGAGCTTACCGAACAAATTCAAGAGACGGATTCAAGCAATTTAGTTAGAGAAGCTATTTCCGCTCCGGATAAAAATATTTCAATTGATAATGAAATCGCCCTCACCTCAGCCGATGAAACATCTCAAAATGCTGAGGAGGAAAATATTGACTCTACAGAAGTAAATATAATTTCACCTCCAGCCGACGATTTAGCGGCGTCGTCCAATAAAGACATTCCGGCGGAAGACAAAATTATTTTAACTACATCTGAGGAAGCAAAAGACAATGACATCGAAGTCGATATAAATTCTGTGCAAGCATCCTGCGCTTCTATAGAAAACGAAGATTTGTCTGCACCGCTCAATGACGATATTGCAGTCGATGATGAAGTTTGCTCCAAAGAATCGACTGAAACAGCATCTGTTGATAGAGTTGCGCTTTCCGCCGGTAATTCCGAGATGATGATTGAAAAAAAGCCGTTTCAAAAACGCTCCGTTGTAAAGTCTACTGCGATGGCGGTTCGCGGCTCTTTATTCCCGCGGGCAAATTATTCGCTGCCTGTTCCAACGAACTTTTTTGCAGAGTTAAAAACCAACGCTTTGTCTCTCAATTCGCTACAACAATCCGAAAGCGGCATTGCCTCGGAAAATTCTACAAAGACTGAGAAAAAAATCGCTTCCGATTATAAAATACCTGACATCAATTCGATTACCGTATCGGAAAAAAACAGCGAAGTCCCCTCTCCCGATTTTAAAATTCCCTGCGTTGGAACAATCTTGGAACAAACGGCAGCAGAGTCTCCGTTGAATGAAAATAAAGAAACGGTTCCCCTGCCCGCTTATAAACTTCCGACGGCAGCTTCCATTCTTCCCGATATTACGAAAGAACGCACAATTCCAAAAATTGACGAACTCTCGGCAGGCTTGCTCGCTCATATTGCTTTGAAAGAAAAGACTTCCGAGTCGTCTGTGCAAGATTGTAAAATTCCTTCTATAAGTTCAATCGTTCTACCGGAAACAGTTGACAGCAACGCCGCACATAACTTTAAAATTCCGAATGTCGAATCCATTTGTTCAAAAGACTTTGCCGAATCTACATTAAATGTTGATACTCGCATTCCTTCCGTAGACAGTGCTGCAAAAGAAGAAGAAAACTCGAAACAAACAGGCGTTCTGAAAAAATCTCTTCTACAAAGAATTGAAGAAATGTATGAAAAATAAAAAAGCGAAATTTTTCTGTGAAAACTGCGGTGCGGAAGTTCCTGAAAATGCCCGAGTTTGTAAAAAATGCGGTAAATTTTTTATTTCCGTCCGTTGTCCGAGTTGCGGAAAAACCGGTAATTCAAGTGATTTTAAAAACGGCTGTCCTTCTTGCGGCTATGCCGTAGCAAATAATAAACAAAGCTCAGGAATACCAACGCTTACAGCGATAAAAGAACAGTTTTTTTCAGGGCTGAACCGCCCTGCCGCATCAAGAGCGATGCATAAGCCGTTAGCCTCCAGCGATTCGCTTCCGATATGGATTTACATTGTAACGTCGCTCATATTTTTCGGCGTTATATCATGCGCTTTATTTTTATAATGAATCAGGATTTAACTATGGTTAAAATAAAAAGCTGTCCTTTTTGAGACAGCCCTGCCCGAAAGGAGACTTGAACTCCTATGAGATTGCTCTCACTAGGACCTGAACCTAGCGCGTCTGCCAATTCCGCCATTCGGGCTAATTAGAAATAAAATAGCAAAAATATAGGAGGAGGTCAAGTCGGATTGATCGATACGAAATTAAAAATGTAGTCAGTAACTTTTTCTTAAAAAAAAGTTTGTAGAAAAAAATAAAACCGGCAAGTCGTATTTATAAACTTTTTTTGCGTTTTTCCGATACGTGGGAGAACAAGCGGCATTGCAATACGGGGAAGTTTCATGGGGTGCAGTTTTGAGATTAAAGGGAACTCCATTTGATTCGTTTCGAGATGATTGTGAAAATTATTTAGGTTACAAGCCCATCATATTCGACGGTATATAGTGCATTATCGACAGCCGGAATTCTCTCTCCTCACGTACATACATCGGTGCGAGAAAAGAGAAAACATTTGTCGCGTTTGAACAATCATAGCTCGTATAGAGCACATCTAAACAAAGGTGATGAGAAGCATATTCCTCATGAATTGCATAGATAGTGTTTTAAACCGTATATGCTTCTTACTGTATACTCAAGTTTTGCAGAAATAAAACTTGCTTTGGTATTTAGATATCACTCGAATTTGGCTAGTATAGCTTTTTCTAGTTTCGACTAGAAGCTGTCGACTATGTTTTTATGTATTCGCATGCCGGAATAATCTCCTGTCCACTGCTTGTGTATTGTCATATTTGTTTGCCCAGTCCACTCCGCCAGTAAATATGCATCTTTCTAAGCCCTCTCGCACACAGCTCGGCAATTCCTAATTAAGCATTATGAATTCCAAATTAAACGTTGTACCGGCGGCACCGTTTCTTCACGAGTTTTCCTCAGGAAAACTCGTGAGGGCGGTACCCCATTTTCCCTCAAGTTTGCGATTAGCAAACTTGCAGCAGGTGGAACTCCGTTA
>JBQNBN010000002.1:0-79762 GCA_052169915.1 Treponema sp. | reverse complement strand
GCAAACAGCAAACAGCAAACAGCAAACAGCAAACAGCAAACAGCAAACAGCAAACAGCAAACAGCGTTAAGCGCTATCCGCATATTCGGCGCACAAAATATTTCATTTCAAAACAATAACACCTATTTTTTCTTGAACTTAAAGGCTTGGAAACGGATTTATTCCGTCTCCGAGCCTTTTTCTATTGTTCGGCTGTCTGCCGTGCGTTTTACTGTCACTGCAGCGAACGGACAAACACAGTTGTGCCAAGTTTTGCCATGCGGCAAACTCAATATTTTTTAAGTCTTTATTAGGAGGAAACAATGAAGACGACTATTTTTAGACGGAAAGCGCAGGCTTTCCTTGGAGCGGCGGCGGTTTTGCTTGCTGCGGCAGTTACAGCTGGCTGTTCGAATTCTGCCGGAAGTTCAGGCGGGAACAACGAAAGCGGGACCGGCGGAACTGGTTCGCAGTCAAAGACGTTTGCGGTAACCTTTGCGGTAGACGGCACGAACGGCACGCTCAAAGCGGAAGTCGGCGGGGGTGAAATCACTTCGGGAAAGTCTGTTGAACAAGGCAAAACCGTAATCTTTACGGCAAAGCCGGCTGACGGGTACGGCGTAGACAAGTGGACAATTACCGGCAGCGCATTTGAAGCGGGCACGGGCACCGGAGGAAAGCTTACTGCAAAAGTAAAGATAACCGCTAATACAAAAGTGAACGTGAGCTTTAAGACGGATATTTATAAGACAGTTCCATTTGCAGATTTGAATACATATCTTCAAACAACCGCATCATCTACCGGCATAAATTACATCAAAGTAACCGGACTTACGGCAGCGAACTTACAAGGAACGACTGACTATTCTCCCGAACCGAGCGCACTCGGAAAAATACTAAACGATAATCCAACTAAAAAAGTTGCGCTTAAGTTAGAAGAAATCCCCGAGCTTACGGATATGAGCTACTGCTTTAGAGGCTGCACAAGCCTTGCGCAGGCTCCTGATATTCAGAGCAGCGTTACCAATATGAACGGCTGCTTTAGAGGCTGCACGAGTCTTACACAGGCACCTGAGATTCCGAGTAGCGTTAACAGTATGAACAGTTGCTTTTCCGGCTGCAAAAGTCTTACGCAGGCTCCTGAGATTCCAAGCCGCGTTACTGATATGCAAAGCTGTTTTTCCGGCTGCACAAGCCTTACGTCTGCGGTGCTCAAGTGCAACTACAATGAATTCGCAGACAAGTTTAAAGATGTGTTCGCGGGCTGCGAAAAACTAATGGCGGGCAGCATAAAAGTGCCGGCAGGGCAGCTGCAAACGTATAAAGACAAAGCAGACAAGATGGGCGCTCAAAAGGAGTGGTTTGCTGCAGATAACTAAACGGTAAATGCGTTTTGCTTTTGGGCAAAACTCATAGAAAAAAACATTACAAGGGCGGCAGGCTGTCGTCCTTGTAATGCAAGTAAACACGCCGTTCCGCGCGGCAAATACGGCGGGCACGGCGCGTTTTACGGGTAAATATCATGAAACCTGCTCGGAAACTTCAGTTTCTGAACAGGTTATTTAGAACCCGTCGAGCTGTTTGATGACGAAGGTATTGAACAAGTTATATTTTTAGTCTTTATGAGGATTACATTTTTATGAATGGAACAGAAGATAATAAACTTACCGTAAAAGACTTATACAAAGAATTCTGGGAATGCCGTAACTTCGAGATTGACCATTTGTGGCAGCGTTCGGTATTTCTTGCCGTATTTTTGCTTGCAATAGCTGCCGGCTATGGAACTTTCGCAAATGACCATTTAAAAGAGATTTTGTCGTGTCCTGAAACGACGAATAATAATAAATTGTCCCCGTTTATTTTTCACGGCATCTGCCTTGCGCTCTGCCTGCTGGGTATTATTTTCTCTCAATTATGGATAATGATGGCAAAGGGCTCAAAACGCTGGTATGAATCCTACGAAGCCGCTATTTCAACTTTTTATAATAACATTCATTACAACTTATTCACTCAGGAAACAAGAAACTTAATAGAAAAAGAGAAAATATCGTATTTCGGCAATCTTGAAGAAAGAGATATAGATGATTCTTTGTTAAGCACGAAAGGCGGTAATTTTTCAGTTTCAAAAGTCAATATTTTTATCGGACAAATAACAGGCTTGGTCTGGATTGTTCTTGCAGGCGTTCACGTGTATTTTCTGCTTCCGCAAGTAGAAACACCAAAACCATGGTGGAATTATGCGTTATCCGTGTGTTTTGCTTCGACTTTTTCCTTTCTAACAACATTCCTCATTTCTTGTTTTACACGTTCTGGAGACTAAAATGCAAATATTAGAAATTTTAGCAATAGCGAACCTTATTGCTCTCATAATATTACTGTTTAAGAAACCTATCTTGTCCTTTTTTCGTACAATTCCATTCATTTACATTTATTGCTGGTTGAAGATTGAAGAAAAGCGGCTTGAAGCTGAGCCTCTCCAAGAAAACGAATACTTTGTACTTTGCTTCAAGGCAAGTAAAAAATTTTTAAAAAACATCACGAAGAAGAAGTTCTATCGAATTACTGTTAGTCCACACGATGAAAGAACTACAGAATAAATTAAGAAAGATTATAAAATAGATATTCGGGTCGTTGTAATTGACAGCTGAGAATGCGTAATTGTACGGCGGTTGTTATGCGCAAAACTTGAGGGGGAAACGAGCTTTAAGGGGGGGGGGCACTGCTGGCTATGAAACTTGTTTTAACTGCGCGCTAGATATGCTAGGGTAAAAGAGCCGGCATTTTTCGGCGATTGTGTAAACGGGAGAGAGATACGCTGTCGTATTACATTTACCGCAGTTTGCGCCTAGCAAACTGCAGCGAACGGGAAGCATAGTTTCATCTTTCAAAATATTTTTCTTTGCCGTTCGCGATTCTTCGCCGTTCGCCAAACACCGTTTTCTGCAAGTTTTCCGCAGAAAAACTTGCGCGGGCGACAACTGCGTTTAAGTATTTTGAACTCCATTCTATGCCGCCCGCAGCTGCCCGCCGATTACCTTCCTCTCCTCGTTTTTTCATCCGGCGTGATGATCGCGCTGATGGCGATATTCTTTTTCTTCGCGGTTTTCATGACGAGTTCTTTGGTGTACTTGCCGCTTCCGCGCGGGGACGGATGAGGCTCTGCATCTCCGATAAGGATTACTTTTTTTGCCGCCTCCGATGACCACTTATAAAAATCAAGCGCGCCGTACAGTCCCTCGTAGACCGCTTCGGGAATGTCGCCGCCTTCCGTTCCGCGAATCGTAAAGCCGTTTAAGTTTTGCGTAAAAACTTCGGTATCGTCGGTAAAGTCGAAAAACTTGACGGGAATTCCCTTGTAGTGATAGCCGCTGCCGTAGTCGCGGTAGAGCAAAAGGCCGAGCCGCACTTTTTTAAACTCCGCTAAACCTGCAATGAGGCGCGGCAGCCATTCTTCGCGCAGTTTTTCAATGTCATCTTTCATGCTGCCCGTCGTATCGATGACGAACACGATTTCCGCGTTTTCTTTGGGATTTATCGCTTTGATTGCCGTCATTATGTCTTCTACAATCGTCTCAGGGCCGCGCGAATAGATGAGCTGCTCTGAAATCTCTTCAAACTTTGCAGTCGCGATGGGATTGTAATCGTCGGTGAGGACGGTGGGCTGTAAGTCTATTTCCGGCGCGGGGACTTGAGCGAACGTTACGTGTTCCGGCGGAAGTTCGCGGCTGGTGCGCGGCGCAAGGTCGAACATATAGGGATTTTCGTAAAATCCGCCTGAATAGTCGCCGTATTTTTTTGCAAATGCGCGAAGGTTAACAAAAGTTCCGCGCCGGATTCTGACCATGCCGTTCCGTGACCACGGATAGCCGTATTCCATCGTGCTCGGAATGAAGATGTGGAAGGCCTTGCCGAACATTTCGTCGTCTTCTTCCGTGGAATCGATGAGGCTGAACTTTGAATACTCGGAGACGAGTTCGCTGCCGTCGAGAACGCGCTTTTCGTCCCCGTTGATGTCGTTAAACTGGAACGCGCGGTAGGCGTAGTTATCTTCTTTGCCGTCGGGATCTTTTGTCGTTTCCGTCAGCATGACCGACTCCAGTCCCTCCGATTTTTTGACGTACAGATGATAGCCGGTGATGACGCCGCTCGGCATTGAGCGCTCGCTTTCAAGTCGTATCGAATCGGGGCGGATCAAAAGCGCGCTTTGGGCGCTTAAAACAGCGGGAATGAAGGCGGATGCAATGATCCAAAGTGTTCGCTTGTGCATGTTCCTATTATCGGCAGTTTGCCCTTTGTGTTGTGCAATTTGTAAGCGGAATAAGAGAGCTGACTGCAAAGGCGGACTTTATATTTGCTTTTATCATCGTTTCATGATATAAGTGTATTATAAGATAAAATTAAGCGCTTTTGAGACCAATTATTATGAAAAACAGCAGAGCAGCGATTGCAAAAAGACAAAATTACATTCTTCAAAAATTGAATAAAGAACGTTCCGTAGCGGTGGAAGAATTGACTCAGGAATTAAAAGTTTCCGCGCTTACCGTCCGGCGCGATTTGGACGATTTGGCGGCGCAGGGAAAGGTTGAACGCTTTTTCGGCGGCGCGCGCTTTGTCGGCGAACTTTTGCCGCGTATGAAAACGGACGCAGCCTTCCGCGCCGATACTACATACGAAAACAAAAAACGCATGATTGCCGAAGCCGCCGTTTCCCTCGTCAACGAAGGCGACACGATTTTGATAAACTCGAGCACGACGGCGTTTTATATGTTTCCCCTGCTTGCGGAAATGAAAGTAACGGTCATCACGAACAACGCAAACGCCCTGCACACTGTTGACAATGCCAAATACGAACTTATTTTTACCGGCGGCGGCATTAATTCGCTCAAACATTCTATGGTAGGGCCGCTTGCTTTAAGCGCGCTTAAAAATATCCGCGCCAATAAATGCTTTATCGGCGTGAGCGGAATCAGCGAAACGGGCATTTTAAGCACCGCGCTGTTTCAGGAAACCGCCGTCAATTCTAGCATGATTTCTCAAGCAAACGAAGCCGTTATCGTTCTTGCCGACAGCACAAAAATCGGCGTGCAGCATAACTTTGACATCGGTTCGCTCGACAGAGTCTCTCACATCGTTACCGACGCGGACGCCACGGCGGGGCAACTTGCGATTCTCCGCAAATACAAACTTGACGTTATAATCGCCCCGAACGAGAAATAAAATTATTTTACCGGCGGGCGCTTTTGTTCGGCGGGACTCGGCTTTGCAAATATGAAGCGCCGTCCTCTTTTTATGCTCGTCTATCCGGCGTTTTGAAAATCAGGGGCGGACTGGAAACTCGGTTTGAAAGACATAACGGAGTTCTGCGGGCGGAAAAAGGCTTTTGAATGAGGTTGCAAAATTGCCGCCCGCTTCATGTTTGCCTTTCGACAATCGTGTAAAAAACAGGACTTGCCGCCGCGCGGCAAACGGATTTTAAGGCAGTTCCCCGTCCTATTTTGAAAAAATCATTTATTTGAATATTTTATATCTTTTTTCTTGACAGATTATGAATTCGCCCCTATGATGTTCATATAAGAATGATAAACGGTTTATTTACGATTGAATAATCGTTTATGTTCTTAAAGTTGAACGTTTAGTTCGCTATATAGTTTATGAGGAGCATTCGTAATGAGTAAAATCGATGAAATTACCCGCGAGTCTTGGATTTTGGAGACCTTTCCCGAATGGGGAACGTGGCTCAACGAGGAGATTGAAGCGGAAAAAGTTGCGCCGAATTCGGTTGCGATGTGGTGGCTCGGCTGCGTCGGCATTTGGTTTAAAACGCCGGGCGGCTGCAACATTTCTATGGACTTGTGGAGCGGCAACGGCAAGCGCACGCACGGCGACAACAAAATGAAGCCCGGGCACCAGATGGCGAACATGGCGGGCGTGCGCGCAATGCAGCCGAACCTGCGGGCAGTACCGTTCGTTATCGACCCGTTTGCGGTCAAACACGTGGACGCGGTTCTTGCCACGCACTATCACCAAGACCACATGGATCCCAACTTTGCCGCGCACGTCGTCAAAAGCGGCATGAAAACCGTCGACGAGCACGGAAAAGAAATCCCCGTGCCCTTTATCGGGCCGAAAAAGTCGGTGGAATACTGGCTTAAATGGGGCGTGCCTGCCGAGCAGTGCATTACGGTAAAGCCCGGCGACCGCATTAAAATCAAAGACGTGGAAATTATTGCCCTCGATTCCTTTGACCGCACCTGCCTCGTTACAACCGACGACACGAGCGAAAAGCGCGAGGAATTGACCGGCAAATGCCCCGACGACATGGACGAAAAGGCGGTCAACTATCTGGTGAAAACGCCCGGCGGAAATATTTACCATTCCGGCGACTCGCACTATTCCATTTACTTTGCCAAGCACGGCAAGGACTACGACATCGACGTTGCCTTCGGCGCGTTCGGCGAAAACCCCGTCGGCATTGCGGACAAGATGACTTCAGTCGACATTCTGCGCATGGCGGAAGCGCTCCGCTGTAAAGTCGTCATTCCGGTTCATCACGACGTGTGGACGAATTTTATGGCGGACACGAACGAAATCAACGTCCTTTACGAAATGAAAAAAATGCGGCTGGACTACCAATTCCATCCGTTTATTTGGGAAGTGGGCGGAAAATACGTTTATCCGCAGGACAAGGACAAGCGGATGTACCATCACCGGCGCGGATTTGAAGACTGCTTTGAAAATCCGCAGAATATTCCATTCCGTTCTCTTCTATAATAAGGCGGCGCAGAATGAAAGCCATAAAAAAGAAGATTGATACGCTCACCAAATGCTATGCGGTCTCGCCTCTCGCTGTGGACGGTGAGGAGCGTATGCTTGTGGCGGCGGAAAAGCAGGACGCCTGCAATCTCTACGACTTTGACGGCAGCAAACTTTCCGTTTTGTGGGACGGCCCCGGCGGCACGATGAGCATTGCGCCGCTTTTAGGCGAAGACGGCGCGTTTCTTGCGACGCAGAAGTTTTATTCTCCCAACGATTCTGCCGACGCGAACATCGTCTACGTGAAGCCTGAGAGCATTGCTGAAAACAAATGGCGCATTCGGAAAATCCTTGATATGCCGTTTTTGCACCGGTTCGACATCATTCGGCACAAGGACGTAAATTACCTTTTTATGTGCACGATTAAGTCGGCGCACCAATACAAAGAGGACTGGACAAGCCCCGGCAAGGTGTACGCGGGAATTCTTCCCGACAACCTCGATGACGAATCGCTTTGCGCGGCGTCGTTTAAGATTCGGGAAATTAAAGCGGGACTGACGAAAAACCACGGCTACACGAAGGACGTGCGCGGAGGCGTTGAGACGGCGGTTGTCAGCGCGGAAAACGGCGTGTTCCGCTTTACGCCGCCTGATTCTCCTGAAGGGGACTGGAAAATCGAGCGGCTCATCGACACGCCCTCATCCGACGCAATCATGGCGGACTTGAACGGCGACGGTAAAAAGGAAATGCTCGTTCTTTCTCCCTTCCACGGCGACTATATTGCGATTTACGAAGAGGACGGCGGCGCGTTCCGTAAAGCGTACGATTATCCTGAGCCTGCAGAATTTGCGCACGCGATTACGAGCGGGACGGTGTTCGGAAAAGAATACGTTTTTATCGCGCACCGGAAGGGGAAGAGGCGGCTTCTTGCGTTTTACTACGATGCGGAAAACAAGCGCTACGCTTTTGACGTGCTCGATGAAAATGCGGGCGGCGCGAATGCCGCGCTGTTCACCAAGGACGGAAAGCCGCTTCTTGCGGTTACGAACCGTGAGATCGATGAAGTTGCGCTGTACGAACTTGGCGAATAAACGCGGCGCGATACAGCGGTTGGTGAAAAGAGGAGCAGATGCGCGGCGCGGAATATGCGCTGTACGTCTGCGCAAGGTTTTGGGGATTTGTACTAAATGAAATATCGGGAAGCGGCGGTACTGTGAGCCTTTCGCTTCTATATATTTTGCACCTGTCCGCCGGAGCGGACAATTTTAAGGGGGTAATATGAATGCGGTGATTGCCGTTTGGGCGTTTTTTCAGAACAATATTCTGACAAAACCGGCGTTTTTTGTAGGTCTTATCGTTTTTGTCGGCTACTTGCTGCTCAAAAAGCCGGTCTATGAAGCCTTGGCGGGCTTTATCAAAGCGACGGTCGGCTATATGATTTTAAACGTTGCGGCAGGCGGACTTGTCGTAAACTTTCGGCCGATTCTTGCAGGCTTAAACCAGCGTTTTAACTTAAATGCGGCGGTTATCGATCCGTATTTCGGGCAGGCGGCGGCGCAGGCGGCTGTCGAAGGCGTCGGACGTTCGTTTACGATGATGGTGCAGGTGCTCCTCGTCGCTTTTATCTGGAACCTGCTTTTGGTCATTGCGCGTAAGATTTCAAAAGTGCGTACGGTTTTCATCACCGGACACATTATGGTTCAGCAATCGTCTACGGCGCTCTGGCTCGTCTTGTTCTGCTTCCCGCAGCTCAGCGATCCGCGTATCGTCGTCATGCTCGGGCTTTTCCTCGGCACGTACTGGGCGGTCGCATCCAATATGACGGTCGGACCCACGCAGGAATTGACGGGCGGCGGCGGCTTTGCAGTCGGTCATCAGCAGATGTTCGGCGTGTGGCTCACGGATAAAATCGCGGCGAAAATGGGCGGCAAAAACGGCAAAAAACTTGAAGACATAAAACTTCCGGGCTTCCTTTCGATTTTCAATGAAAATATCGTTGCGACTGCTGTTCTCATGTCCCTTTTCTTCGGCGGCATTATGGCGATTTTGGGCGCGGACTTAATGCACCAACTCGACAAAGGCTTCAGCGCAAAGCAAAACTTCGGCTTTTATATAGTAGAAAAGTCGTTTACGTTTGCAGTCTACCTCCAAATTCTCCAACTCGGCGTGCGCCTCTTTGTCGGCGAACTCACCGAATCCTTCCAAGGAATTTCCGAGCGGCTCTTACCGGGTTCGGTGCCTGCAATCGACTGCGCGGCGACTTACGGCTTTGGGCACCCGAACGCCGTTACGCTCGGCTTTTTGTTCGGCGCGCTCGGGCAGTTTATCGCAATCATCGGACTTATCGTGTTTAAAAGCCCCGTCTTTATCATCACGGGCTTCGTGCCGGTCTTCTTTGATAACGCGACGTTCGCGGTGTTCGCAAACCGCAAAGGCGGCATTAAAGCGGTGTTCCTCTTGCCGTTTATTTCGGGGCTCTTGCAGGTTTTAGGCGGCGCGTTTGCGGCGTTCTACTTCGGCTTGAGCAAGTTCGGCGGCTGGCACGGAAACTTCGACTGGGATACGGTGTGGCCGCTTTTCGGCGTGCTGATGAAAAATCTGCACTACGTCGGAGTCGGAATCTGTATCGTCTTCCTCTTGGCGATTCCGCAGTTACAATTCTACTTCGGCAAGTACAAGAAGGATAAGTATTTCAAAGTCGCTGAAGACTACGAGTCGGTGGCGGAGGCGTAAGTTTCGCGTATTGACTGCATACGGCGTGTCATTATATCCGTATTGCGGTATGATGGGCGTAATCGAGGGGGCGGCTTTGCAGTCCCTTCGATTGGAAAAACATTTTTAAGGAGTGAAATTATGGTAAAAATTGTCGTTGCCTGCGGTTCGGGCATGGGCTCAAGTCAGATCATCAAAATGAAGGTTTCCAAAGTCCTCAAAAAGATGAATGTTCAAGCGGACATTCACCACACGAACATCGGGGAAGCCAAAAGCACGGCGGAAAATTACAACGCGGTCATCTGCCCGGAAAATCTGCGCGAAACTTTTGACGCCGCGCAAAAAAAAGGCGTCCGCGTTATCGCGCTGAAAAATCTGCTGGATGAAAAAGAGATTGAAGCGAAAATCACCGAAGCGGATTTGGCGTCGGTCAAATAGGGTTCTGCCATGATATTGAAGGATTTTATCTTGAATAACGGCGCATTTTCTCTCGGTACGGAGGCGCGTGACTGGAAAGACGCCGTTAAAAAGGGCGTTGACCTGCTTGTAAAGGCGGGCGCTGCCGAAGAACGCTATTACGAGGGCATTTTGCAGATGGTCTCCGAGCACGGGCCGTACTTTGTCATTGCGCCCGGCGTTGCAATGCCGCACGCGCGCCCCGAACTCGGCGGACTGAAAACGGGTTTTGCGCTTTTGACGCTTAAAAACCCCGTCAAGTTCGGGCACGAATCCAACGATCCGGTGGACATTGTGCTGTGCATTTGCGCGAAAAACGCCGCCGACATGAACGAAGAAGTTATCTTAAATGCGGTAACGCTTTTTGACGACGAAGAAGCGATCGGCGCGCTGCGCCGCGCGCAATGTAAGGAAGACCTCGCCTCGATATTCGATAGAATAGAAGAATTGGAATAGCCTGAGGCAGAGACTGGACGGAAGAGGCGTCTTCCGTCTTTGCTCCTGTAAAAAAAGCGAACAGATTGACGCGCGCTTACGTGCGCTTGGGGGAAACATGAAAGAAATTGCCATTACCGTAAAAAATCCGACGGGGCTCCACACGCGGCCGGGAACGGAGTTTGTACAACTTGCAAAAACCTTTGAATCCGACATCACCGTCAAAAAGGGCGAAAAAGAAGCGAATGCAAAAAGTATCGTTAAGCTTTTGAAAATCGGCATTTCGTGCGGCGATGAAATTACAGTCGCTGCGGCGGGAAGCGATGAAGACAAGGCGATTGCGGCTTTGACTGCATATATTGAAAATTTAAGCGAATAACGGAAAAGGTTATGGACAGACTAAAGGGATTGCCTGCGGCGGAAGGAATTGCGTTTGCCAAAGCGTTCGTGCTTAAAACGAACAAGTTTTCCGGCAACAGGACGGCGATAACGGAAGATAAAATTCCGTCCGAGACGGACGCGCTCGGCGCCGCGCTTGCAAAGGCGAAAGAAGACGTCAAAGCGCTGCAGGAAAAAGCCTATGCTGAAGGCGCCGACGAGCAGGGCGACGTTTTCGGCGCATATATTGAGATTCTTGACGACGAAGAATTGTTCAACGATACGGTAAACTGCATGAAAGAAAAACTTGTCGACATGAGCACGGCGCTCATGGACGTGTGCGGCGGCTATGCGGCGGACATGGCGGCGCTCGACGACCCGTATATGCAGGCGAGAGCCGACGACTTCAGACAGATTTTCAGAATCGTGATGGATTGCACTTCAGGCGGATGCGGAAGGACTGCGGCGCCGGCGGAAGATTTTATTCTCGTTTCAACTGAAATCGGGCCTGCCGACACGGCGCGTATCGACCGCGCTTACCTTAAAGGCGTCGTCGTTGAAACCGGCAGCCGCACTTCCCATGCGGCAATTATCTGCCGCGCCGCAGGGATCCCGATGCTCTCTGGCATTTCCTATGAAAAGTCCGGCATAAAATCAGGCGACACTCTCATCCTCGATGCGGAAAAGGGCGAACTCATCGTTGAGCCGGAAGAGAGCGTACGAATCGAGTATGAAAAGAAAATCCGCGCGCTGACCGAACAAAAAAAACGGCTTGCGGTTTTCCGCGATAAAAAAGGCGTAACGGCGGCGGGAACGCACATCGAATTGACTGCGAACGCCGGTACCGTCGCTGAAATCGATGCGGTGTTGGAACATAACGCGGACGGGATCGGACTTTTCCGCACGGAATTCCTTTTTATGGAAAATCCCGAACGGCTCCCGACCGAGACCGAACAATTCAATTCGTATAAAACGATTCTTACCAAGATGGGGAAAAAGCCCGTCGTGTTTCGGACGCTTGACGCCGGCGGCGACAAAAACATTGCCGCGCTCGGCATTCCAAAGGAAGAAAATCCGTTTTTGGGCTGGCGGGCAATCCGTTATTGCCTCAAGACGCCGGAAGTTTTCCGAATGCAGCTCCGCGCGCTCATCAAGGCAAGCGAATTCGGCAATTGCGAGATTATGATTCCGATGATAAGCGCGGAAGACGAGTTGATTCAGACGAAAAAAATGCTTGATTCTGTGTACGCGGAACTGGAAGAAGCGGAGGGCAAGACGTACAAGCGCGTTCCGTTCGGCATTATGGTGGAAACGCCCGCTGCGGCTCTTACCGCTGACGCGCTTGCCAAGCACGTCGACTTTTTCAGCATCGGCTCAAACGATTTAACGCAGTATACGGTCGCCGTCGACCGCGGTAACGAGTACGTCTCGGAGCTTTATGATGAACTGCATCCGGCAGTGCTTTCGCTCATCGAAATGACGGTTCACGCCGCAAACAAAGCCGGTATAAAAGTTCACGTGTGCGGCGAGATGGCAGGCGACACGCGCTGCACGGAGTCGCTTTTGAAAGCGGGCGTCCGCGAATTGAGCATGTCGCCCAACAGAATTCCCTTTATGAAAGAGCATTTGCTGACGCTCAAGATTTAGGTTGAAAGTCGATTTTTTCTGTTTTGAATGAATTCCGTATGCAGCCTTAAAAAAATTAAAATGTATGAATAAATCCGGGATTCCAGAAGGGCGGCGGACAGTAAAAATTTGTTTTACAGAGTTAGTTCTTCTGCTGTTCGCCTGTAGTTTTGCCTTGCTGCAAAACTACGGTAACTGGAGTTGCAGATGGCAGTGAATAAGTTTTGGGGTTCTTAGGGGGATACCCCTAAGCAGGGCGGGAAGGAGAGAGAGGAAACCCCGCTCTGACGGGGTTTCCTCTCTCTCCCTTAAAGGGATATTTTGGAGGAAAAGTATGCTTGAAGAATTGAAAAAACGCGTGTATGAAGCGAATATGGACTTGCAGCGTCACGGGCTAATAACGTTTACGTGGGGAAACGCGAGCGGAATCGACCGCGAAAAGGGCTTATTCGTTATAAAGCCGTCGGGCGTCGCGTATGAAAAACTCTCGCCTGACATGATGGTTGTCATGGACTTGGCGGGCAAAGTCGTTGAGGGGGACTTAAATCCGTCTTCCGACGCGAAAACGCACCAAGTTTTGTACAATTCCTTTCCGAAAATCGGCGGCGTCGTGCACACGCACAGTTCGTGGGCAACCAGTTGGGCGCAGGCGGGGCGCAGTATTCCCTGTTACGGAACGACCCATGCCGACTATTTTTACGGCTCCGTCCCCTGCGTCCGTAATCTTTCAAAAGAAGAAATCGATGACGACTACGAATACAACACCGGCGTTTTGATTGCCGACTATTTTGCAAAAATGGACGCACAAGCCGCGCCGCGTACCGATATGGAACAGACGGAAAGTTATGTCGCCGTTCCCTGCGTTCTCTGCAAAAATCACGGACCTTTTGCGTGGGGAAAATCGCCGGAAGAAGCGGTGTACCACGCCGTCGTGCTTGAAGAAGTCGCGAAAATGGCGGCGCGCACCGAACGCCTCAATCCCTCCGTCGAACCTGCTCCCACGATTTTGCAGGACAAGCACTATCTTCGGAAACACGGGAAGAATGCGTATTATGGACAAGCGTCGGCGGCGGAGAAATAGGTTTTACAGATAAAGACGAGTTGCCGCCGACACTAGTTTGCCTATGGCAAACTAGAATCCAAATAGTATTTGATAGTGAATGTAAAGAAGAAATAAGTTTGAAAGACTTAACGGGATTGCTGCTGGCGGCGGAGAAATTGGTTTGAAAGATAGAACGTGTGTTCCGCCAGCACAAGTTTTCCGTAGGAAAACTTGCGGGGAAATGATGTTTTTGGGGTGTTGCAGCGTTTTTCGTAAATTGTACTGACGGGCAAAACTGAAAGCGGGCGGGAAATAAATGGAGTCCGGCAGAGAGAACTTTTCCCGCCCCATCGGTGCGGATTCGGAATGCGGGGTTTAGCCAGTCGGCATACACAGGCAAAAGGAAGGTTTGAACATGGAAAAGGATTATACGCTCGGTTTGTATGAAAAGGCGATGCCGACTTCTTTGTCGTATGCGGAAAAGTTGTTGACGGCAAAGGAATGCGGCTTTGATTTTGTGGAATTGAGCGTCGACGAGACGGACGAAAAACTTGCGCGCTTGGATTATACGCATAAAGAGCGGCAGGAATTGGTGCAGACGATGTTTTATTCGGGGCTGTTTTTCCGGAGCATGTGTTTGAGCGGGCACCGGAAGTATCCGCTTGGGAGCGCCGACTCAAGGACTCGCGAGCGCGGCATGGATATTATGAAAAAAGCGGTGGACTTGGCAGGCGATCTCGGCATTCGGATTATTCAACTTGCCGGTTACGACGTCTACTACGAAGACGGATCTGATGCGACGCGCGCCTACTTTTTGGAAAATCTTATCAAGTCGACTGAATACGCGGCGAAAGCGGGCGTCCTGCTCGGCTTTGAAACGATGGAAACGGAATTTATGGATACCGTTGGGAAGGCGATGGCGTATGTGCAAGAGGTCGGCTCTCCTTACCTCGGTGTTTATCCCGACTTGGGCAATTTGACGAACGCCGCCTGCAAGTACGGCACAAACGTTGCCGCCGACCTTGAAAGCGGGCGCGGGCACATCGTTGCCATGCACTTAAAAGAAACCGTCCCCGGCAAATACCGCGAAATACCTTTCGGGACGGGACACGTGGACTTTGCCGCGGGCGTGCAAAAAGCGCGCGAACTCGGCGTGCGGCGTTTCGTCGCGGAAATGTGGTACACAGGCTCTGCCGACTGGAAAAGCGATATAAAAGCAGCGAATACGATGTTGTGCGGGGTACTGGGCGGACGGTAAAAACTTAGTTTGAAGGACTTAAACGCGTTGCCGTCCGCTGCAAGTTTTTCCTGTGGGAAAAACTTGCATGCAACCGGTCTTTCTGTTGGCGCATATTCCCGCCGCAGAAATATTATTTGTGCTGGAATATGCAGTTGAGGCTGCGGGGCGCGTCTATGCGCGGTGTAGGCGAACGCTAGCAGAATGTTATTTTGCGAAAACAACGCTTTTTCTTTAGGGCGCTGTTTTTTGCGTGAATGTGCGTTTCGTGCGTCGTAAGGCAGCGACTTGCTCCGAATGAAAACGAGTCTTCGGCGTATTGCGACGAGATGTAAAGCGCGCGAACTCGGCGTGCGGCGTTTCGTCGCGGAAATGTGGTATACGGGATCCGTCGACTGGAAAAGCGACGTAAAAGCAGCGAATGCGATGTTGTGCGGGGTACTGGGCGGACGGTAAAAACTTAGTTTGAAGGACTTAAACGCGTTGCCGTCCGCTGCAAGTTTTTCCTATGGGAAAAACTTGTAAGCAATTGGTCTTTCTGTCGGCGCAGGTTTCCGCCGCAGAAATGTTATTTGTGCGGGGAATATGCAGTTGAAGCTGCGGGGCGCGTCTATGCGCGGTGCAGGCGAACGCTGGCGGAGTATTATTTTGTGAAAACAACGCTTTTTCTTTAGGGCGTTGTTTTTTTTTGCGTGAATGGTTGTCGCAGCGTAAGGCTCCGAATAAAAACGTGTCTCCGGCACCTTGCGACGAAGTGCGAACTCGGCGTGCGGCGTTTTGACTTATAACATTTTTTTCATCGCAGTCGCGCCTTTTTTGACTTGCTCCCATACGCTCTATCCTTTATCATTCCGCGCATGAACGATAATATATTTTTTGAACTGCAAACGTTTTTTCCGCTTCTCATGCAAAAAGCCGCTGTTACCCCCCCCCCCCCCCCCCCATACACGCATATACAACTCTTTGTAATATAAATAAATATGATAAACAGTCGACAAGCCGGCGGAACGGAGCCGTGCGGCATTCGTTTTTTCCGTCGTTCGGTATAAAAAATATGCACGGGATTTTTTTGCTCGCGTCAAAACGCCTCTGCCGCGTTTTACGGCGGTTATCGTCCGTGCCGAATCGCTGCGTTAAAATGCTGCAGCCGGACTTATTTTTTTTCGCACGGAAAGTTACGCCCGCCCAACGGCAGCATAGGGATTCCTTTTTTTCTAATTCTTCTTTTATCTTAAAATTTATTGACAAAATTCAAAGCGCGGGGAGAATAAATGCAAATAAATATCAATGGAGTTATTTATGAACAATCAAGAGAACAGAACCTTGCCGTGGAGTTTTACGCTGCTTACGGCGATGATTATGTTTGTGCCCTTCCTTTTTACTCAAGGAGAATTGGTGTTTTGCCGGCAGTTGACCTTTGCCGAAATGCTGAAAATCTATGCGACTTTTCCGGTGCAGCTTGTTGCAGTCTGCTGTTTTGTCATTCCGATTGCCGAACGCTACGTTTTAGCAAAGAACATTCTTTCGTTTGACGGAACGGACGAAACGCTTGAGGCTGCAAACTTTTTTGCAAAACTCTGGCCGCCGACAACGGTTGCCGTTCCCATCGTATTTATTCCGATTATTGCCGTCGCCGTAACCTCCGGCGCAAAGATTGCGGGCGCAGACGTCGCGTTCGTTACGGTGCTTTCTGCAAGCGCGGGGCAGACGTTCATCTTCGGCGTGGCGGTTTACATCTCCTTTATCGAACGCTATGAAAAATGGCTGTCGTTTTTGCCCCTTCGCGAACAGGACTTATCGCTGACGGTCAAAAAGCGCGTTGTTTTGGTTGCGGTGTTCAGCGTGCTCGGCATCGCAGGCATTTCAATGTGTCCCCTCCTTTCCGGACATCTTGCGTCAATGTCCTTTGTTGAAATCCTTTCGCAATTTGTCATTCCTCTGGCGTCGGTGAGCGGCGTGATTATCGTCATCAATTTTTATCGAATGGCAAGCGGCATTTCCGGTCGTCTTGAAAAACTCTCCGACTTTGCGCACGCGCTTGCCAAAAAGGACTTTTCCCTTCCCAAACTTTCAGTCGAAAGTCGGGACGACATAGGAATTTTGATAAACGCTTTAAATCAATTCCACGATGTTACAAAAGAATTGCTCGGCGCAATTTCCGAATCGGCGGATTTATCGAAAAACACGGCGCAAAATTTGAGCGAAAATATGTCGAAAACCTCTTCGTCCATTTCGCAAATCGTTGCGAACATCAATTTCGTAAAGAATCAAGTAACGGCGCAGGGCGGAAGCATCGGAGAAGCAGGCGGGACGGTAAAAGACATTGAGCGGCTTTTGCTCGGTTTGAACAATTCGATTGAATCGCAGAGTTCGGAAGTAAATCAAGCGTCCGCCGCGGTTGAACAGATGGTTGCAAATATCCGAAGCGTCTCCCAAATCCTTGAAAAAAATACGCAGGCAGTCAATTCTCTGGGGGAAGTTTCAAGTCAAGGTCAGATAAAGGTTGAAGCCGCAGTCGCCACTGCCCAGCGCATTTTAAATGAGTCGAGCGGACTGATTGAAGCAAGTTCGATTATTCAAAATATTGCCGAACAGACGAACCTTCTTGCGATGAATGCGGCGATTGAAGCGGCTCATGCGGGGGAAGCCGGGCGCGGGTTTGCCGTTGTCGCGGATGAAATCCGAAAACTTGCCGAACAGAGCAATAAGCAGGGGAAGGAAATTACCGAGCGTCTCAATTCTCTTGAAACGACGATTGCCGAAGTTACGTCGAGTACGAAAGATATGCAGGAGCAGTTTGCGCTCATTTTCCGCCAGTCGCAGGACGTGCAGGAACAGGAGCGCGTGATGGCGCAGGCGATGAAAGAGCAGGCGGGCGGAAGCGAACAAGTTTTGCTTGCGATGCGGGAAATTAAGGAATCTACGGCGGGCGTAAAGCAAAGCGGCGAAGAAATGCTCGGCGGAAGCCGGAAAATCGTCAGCGAGATGGACGTTATTTCCAATGCGGCAAACACGATTACGCACGCGATGGAAGCGATGGCTGCAGGAACGGGACTTATCACAAATGCGATTGACGCCGTTTCCGAAGATTCCGACAGAAACAAGGCGGAAATTGAAACGCTGCTCGGGCAGATAAGCCAGTTTAAACTGTAAAACTGTGTCGACTGAATACGGACGCCTCTCGTTTGCGGATTTCGCCGCAGCGGGGGGCTTTTTTTTGTGTGCGGAGAGAAGTGTGTGCGGAGGGGCATGGTAGCAGGGGAGGGTGGTAGTTTCTCGCGAGGGAGGGATTGTTTTGGCGTGGCGGACACAGTTTTTTGCGAGGAAACAGCGCTCTGGTGGTGAGAGGTATTTTTCGCGCGAAAAACAGTGTTTTAGTGGCGAGAAATAGTTTTCCATGCGGAAAGTACGCTTTTAGCAGCGAGGCGGTTCTCCCGCACGGTAGAAATTATTTTGAGACGGCGAGCACAGTTTCCGCGCGGAAAGCAGTGCTCTGGTGGCGGGGAATAGTTTCTCATGAGGTAAGCAACATTTTGGACTTAGAAGCGTTTTTCGCGCAACAGAAATTATTTTGCCGTTGCGAACATCGTTTCCCGCGCGAGAGCAGTGTTCTGACTGTGGGCAGCGTTTTTTCCCGCGTGAAAAAAACTGTTTTATCGTAGATAAGCATAGTTCTCGCAAGGAAAGCAATGCTTTGGCGGTGAAACATTTTCCGCGCGATGGAAGCCTCGTTCTGGTCGCGGGGGTGTTTTTCACGGGATAGAACGTATTTTGCTGTTGCGAACATCGTTCCTTGCAAGGAAAGCAATGTTCTGATGGCGGATAGTTTTTCTCGCGAGAGCACGTATTTGGGCGCGACGGATATAGTATCTCGCGCGTAAGATTGTGCTCGAGTAGATAAGCCTGTTTTAAGTTGTAAAACTGTGTCGCCTGAATACGGACACCTCTCGTTTGCGGATTTTGCCGCAGCGGGGGGCGTTTTTTTTGTGTGTGCGGCGAGGGGGCTGTTTTGCCGAGACGGACACAGTTTTCTGTGAGGAAACACCGCTTTTGTGGCGAGATGTATTTTTTTCGCGAAAAAAGCAACGTTTCAGTAGCGAGGAATAGTTTTTCGCGCGAAGAGCGGCGGTTCTGGTCGCTGGAGCGATTCTCACACGCGAGAAACTCTTTTGGCGTGGTAGTCATAGTTTTCCGCGATGTAAACAACGTTCTGGTTGCGGGGGAGTTGTTCGTGGGAGAAAAACTGTTTTGGCGTAAGTAAACATAGTTTTCCACACGAAAAGTAATGTTCCGTCGGCGGGAATATTTTTCGCGCGAGAGAAATTCTTTTGGCGTGATGAACACAGTTTTCGCGAAGGAAACAATTTTGGGGTGCAGGAGCGTTTCCCGCGGGGGAGAAATTGTTTTTGCACGTCCTACACAGTTTCCCGCGTGAAAAGCAGTGTTCTGGCGCGAGGAGGTTTTCCAGCACGGTGGAAACTATTTTGAGACGGCGAACACAAGTTTGCCGCATAGAAAACACCGCTTTGTAAGCAGGAAAAGTTTCCCGCGAGAGAGAACGTATTTTGACGCGGCGGATATAGTATCTCGCACGTAAGACTGTGCTCGGGCAGATAAGTCAGTTTAAACTGTAAAACTGTGTCGACTGAATACGGACGCCTGTCGCTTGCGGATTTCGCCGCAGCGGGGGGCGTTTTTTTTGTGCGGGGAGAAGTGTGTGCGGAGGGGCATGGTAGCGGGGGAGGGCGGTAGTTTCTCGCGCGGGAGAAACTGTTTTAATGCGGTGAATACAGTTTTTCGCGAAGAAAGCTGTGTTGTGGTGGAAGGGCGTTTTTACGGGATGTAAACAACGTTTTGGGTACGGGATTGTTTTTCGCGGGGGTGAGACTGTTTTGCCGTGACGGACATAGTTTTTCGCGTGAAAAGCAATGTTCTGGCGCGAGGAGGTTTTCCAGCACGGTGGAAACTATTTTGAGACGGCGAGCACAGTTTGCCGCGTGGAAAATACCGTTCCGGCGGCAGGGGGGTGGAGTTTTCCGCGTGATAAAAATTGTTTTAGCGAGGGTAAACATAGTTCCTCGCGAGGAAAGCAGTGTTCCGTCGGCGGGGGAGGACGGTCGTTTCTCGCGCAGGAAAAACTGTTTTAATGCGGTGAACATAGTTTCCGAGCAGAGAGCAGAGTTTTGCAGCGGGAGACATTTTTTGCGCGAGAGCATGTATTTTTCTATTGCGAACATCGTTTCCCGTGAGGAAAGCAATGCTTTAGCGGTGAGACGTTTTTCGCGCAACAGAAATTATTTTGCCGTTGCGAACATTGTTTCCCGTGCGGGAGAACGTATTTTGCCGTGTCGGATACAGTTTTCCCATGCGAAAAGCAGCGTTCCGGCGGTAGGGAAGCGGTATTTCCCGTGTGCAAGATCGTGCGCGGACTGGAAAACAACATTTGCTCTGCGAAATAAACACGTTTTACCACGCGCAATAGGCTTTTGGAGAGTGGGAAAACTCATCTTTAGCCGTCGGAATTATGCGTTCAAAGACAGGTGCTGAGAGTTTTATTTTTGATAAAAAACTAAATGCGTTCGGCTCTCTGCATTCTCAGCCGCTCGCGGCGTAAAGACTTTACCGGTATGCCGATTTCCTGCAGCACGCTTTTGACCGCGTACTCAAGTTCGGTGCGCTGCGGATTCATCGGAAGGACAAAACTGCGGCATTCGCGCCACGTGCGTACGTAGAGTTCTCGCGGAGACGTTTGGTTTTCAATTTCTTTTTGCCAGTCGGTCAGCGTGAATATAAAATCTTTGATGAGAAAGACAAGTTTTTTTCCGAGCCGCGAGTCGGGGTCTGCCGCCGCTAACTCGTCAAGTCTTTGCATATTTTCCATATAGCGGCGCTCAAAAGTCCTGTCGCCGTACATAAGCGCGCTTGCGGCAGGCTGGAGCGCCATGTAAAGGTCGGTGGAAAGCGCTTCAGCGACGATTTTTTGCGCGCAGCCGCTGTTGATAATTTTCAAAAGTTCTTCGGTGAGGCGCGAAGATGAGATTTCTGAAAGCATACTCGCCGAATGCCGGATTTTCCGTTTGAGCGCAAACGACATTTTTGCGCCGGTTTTTGCCGAATATTTTATTGCGCGAAGCATCCGCACGGGGTCTTCGGTAAAAATCCTGTCGAGCGGAATTACGGGGCGCAAAACGTGCTTTTTGATGTCGCGCATGCCGTCAACATAGTCGATAACCTGCTCTTGTACGGGGTCGTAGTAGAGGGCGTTCAGCGTAAAGTCGCGCCGCTGCACGTCTTCTTCAATCGTGCCGAATTCGTTGCCGGTCGAGCCTTCCGCAATGGAGCGGAACGTGCTCACTTCAAAAATCTTTGTGCCGAATACGACATGGACTATGCGGAATCTCTTTCCGATTATGCGGGAATTGCGGAATAGTTTTTTTATCCGCGACGGCGTTGCGTCCGTAACGATGTCAAAATCTTTGGGCTGATTGCCGGTAACAAGGTCGCGCACCGCGCCTCCGACAAGATACGCCCTGCTTCCTGCGTCCCTGAGGCGGGTTATAATGTAGATTGCATCGCTGTCAATTTTTTCACGCAGAATACCGTGTTCTTCTTTTGTATAAATGACCGCTTTTTTTATATGATTGCCTTTTTTGTCCGTACCGTAGCGAAATAACACAATAACTCAATTCTATTATAGTAGACGCTTTTTAGTCAATCAAAAGCGGTTTTTCGTTTTTCTTCTCAACGCAGTAAGTCCTTTTGCCGTGTTGATGAGATATGCAAAAAGTTTTGTACGACATGAACGGAAAAATCGTTTTTCTTCTATTATATTCCATATATTCCAGTCGTTTTGCACGGCGGTACGTATTGTTTTGCAGTCTTACAAATAAAAATCAATTTATATTCAACCTGTTCGATAACGAAGGTATCGCTCAGGTTGACGAGTTTAAAGTCGTTGAGATAGCACGACTTTAAACATCGCGTTTCAAAGTAACCTGTTCGGAAACTGAAGTTTCCAAACAGGTCTATTGGATTTTTGTCCGATAGATGATAGAATGACAAACGCTTTATGATTGATGTAACTCGGCTTAACGGAAAAAAATATTGGGTCAATCCGCACATGATTGAAAGTATGGAAACAAATCCCGACCTTACGCTTACGATGCTGTCCGGCAGACAGTTAATAATTAAAGAAAAACCTGCCGAAATTATAGATAAGATTGTTGAATACCGCAAAAAAATCGGTACTAATACACAAGAGGGATAACAATGGATATAGCAACACTCATCGGTATTGTGGGAGGCGCGGCGTGTATCGTCATGTCGGTTCTTACTTCCGGCGGTACGTTAGGAGGAATTATCGATATTCCTTCCGTATTTATGACGATCGGCGGTTCTTACGCTGCAATTTTCATATCTACGCCGTTATCGAAAGCCATCGGTATATTTAAAATCATCGGCAAGACATTCAAAGTTCCCGATTTCGGAGAAAAGACCATCGTAAGCAAGATGATGGATTTGTCGAATAAGGCGCGGCGCGAAGGCATTTTGGCGCTTGAAGACGGTCTTGAAGATTTGGACGATCCGTTTATGAGAAGCGGACTGCGCCTTGTCGTCGACGGTACTGACGGCAATATTATCCGCGCGATTATGGAAAACGAAATGAATCAGTGCGAAGCGCGGCACATGGAATGGATAAACGTTATCAACCAGTGGGGCGGTTTTGCTCCGGGTTTCGGTATGATGGGTACCGTTTTGGGACTTATCGGTATGTTGAACAACCTTGAGGATAAATCTTCGCTCGGTCCGAACATGGCTGTCGCGCTTATCACCACGCTCTACGGCTCCATGATGGCGAACTGGGTTATCGTTCCGTTCGGTCAAAAACTTATTACGCACAATTCTTCGGAAATGCGCGTAAAGGAAATGGTTATTGAGGGCGTTCTTGCCATTCAAGCGGGCGAAAATCCGCGTATCATGGGACAAAAACTGTTGACATATCTTGATCCTGTTGCCCGTAAAGCGATTGAGCAGGATGTTTTAAAAGACTAGGGTAAGGATTTTTTATGGCAAAGAAAAAGAAGGAGCCTGAAAAGCCTTCAACAGCGTGGCAGGGAACATACGGAGACATGATTACGCTCATGCTCTGCTTTTTCGTCATGCTTTATAATCCGACTGAAATCGACATTACGCAGCTTGCAACCATAACGCAGTCGCTTCAAATGAAGGAAACCGATACTACGTCGGGCGGAATGTCGCTTGCCGCAGGTCGTCTTGCGGACTTGGGCAACTCCATCAATGCGCTTCCGGCGATGGAAAAGGGGCGTTCGCTCGGTCTTGCAAAGAAAAAAGCGGTCAGTCTGTTTGCTCCTGAAACAAAAACGAACAAAATTACGGTAACAAGCGACGAGCGCGGACTTGTCATTACGCTTGCCGCCGACAATTTTTTTTCCGAAGGCAGCGCCGACCTCAACATCGATGAAACGCGCGATACTCTTTTGCGTCTTTCAGACTTTTTTAAAGCGCCGGAAGTTGCCGGACGGCGATTCCGCATTGAAGGGCATACCGATAATACGCCGGTCAGAAGCGATTCGGGATTTTTGAGCAACTGGGAACTTTCTACGGCGCGCGCAACGAACGTTTTACATTATCTTGCCGATTACGGCGTGAATGAAAATGCGTTTCATGTTGCCGGATACGCTGACACGCGCCCCAAAATGGCGAACGACAGCGCGGAGGGCAGGGCGTATAACCGCCGCGTAGATTTGATAATTCTTGACGAGGGACATTTTTAGCGCATAACGCGGTGGAAAACCGTTTTTCCCGTCGTTCCGGCGCAAAAGATGTCGTTTTAGAGCGCGTATAGGGCTTATGATGAGGGCGCAAAAACGCCGATAATATTTTTAAGACGCATTGGTAATGCGTTCGCATAACTTTTATAACTGTTTTTCAGGGAGAAAAAAATGGCTGATGATGGACTTGACGAATTAGAGGGCGGCGCTTCCGCAGCTCCGGCGGCAAAAAAAGGCGGTATCGGCGGACTTTTGCCGTTTCTTTTAAAATGGGCGGCAATCGCTTTAGGCGCAATTATTCTCATTGTGGTTATAGTCGTCGTTACAATGAAAATTGTCGGAGGCAATAATCCCAATCCGCCGCAGCTTCCTATAAGCGATGAATACGCCGTTCAGCGTGAGATTCTTGATTGGTACACGTCGCTCGGCGCAATCCGCACCAAGACAAGCGATGAAATATCTGCAAGCGTTATTGTCGACGTCGCGCTCGGCTATAAGAAAGACGACAAGGCGACTTCAACTGAAATTACGCAAAGAAGCATTGAACTCAAGGACTTTTTGCGCCGATACTTTACGGGAAAGACGATTCTTGAGTTGAAACCGCAGAATGAGCAAAAACTCAAAATTGAGCTTCGCAACGCAATAAACGATGAAATTTTGAGCAATTCAAAGATAAAGGACATTTCGTTCCAGCAGCTTGATGTTATAGAACAATGATTGCTTTCTTAAAAAGGTGAGGATAATGACCGAAGTTCTGTCGCAGGATGAAATAGATCAGCTTCTTACGGCTATCAGCACGGGGGACTCCGAAGCGGATGAGTTTAAACCCGTCAGCGATACCCGTAAGATAAAGATTTACGACTTTAAACGCCCCGATAAATTCTCTAAAGAGCAGTTGCGTACTGTTTCAAATATGCATGAGACCTTTGCGCGTCTTACGACAACAAGCCTTTCCGCCCAACTGCGGAGTCTTGTTCACGTTCATGTCGCTTCGGTTGACCAGCTTACCTATGAGGAATTTATCCGCTCCATACCGACTCCGACAACGCTTGCCGTAGTCAATATGGATCCGCTTAAAGGAAACGCAATTCTTGAAATCGACCCGACGATTACGTTTTGTATGATCGATCGTCTGTTCGGCGGGCGCGGCGTAACGTCGTCAAATAAAAACCGTGACCTTACGGATATTGAACAGTCCGTAATGGAAGGAATTATCGTCCGCATTCTTGCGAATATGCGCGAAGCGTGGACTCAAGTTATCGACTTGCGTCCGCGTCTTGGGCAGATTGAAACCAATCCGCAATTCGCTCAGATTGTTCCGCCGACGGAAATGGTCGTTCTTATCACGTTGGAAACAAAAGTCGGAGATGAAGAAGGTATGATGAATTTTTGTATTCCGTACCTTACAATCGAACCTATTATATCCAAATTGTCTTCCCAGTTCTGGTTTTCTTCTGTCCGCAGAAGTTCGACAACGCAGTATCTTGGGACTTTGACGGAAAAACTTTCTACCGTTGATATGGACATCGTCGCGGAAATAGGCTCAATCAATCTTCCCGTGCGGGAAGTGCTTGCCTTGCGCGTCGGCGATATCGTCCGCTTGACCAATACGAAAGTCGGCGATCCGCTTACGCTCGGCGTCGGCAGTAAAAAGAAGTTTTATTGCCAGCCCGGCGTTGTCGGCAAAAAAATGGCGATACAGGTTACGGGCAAAATTGAAGACGTCCATGCGGATGAATTTGAAGAACTTAGCGTAGAAGGAGATGATGCATTATGAGTGATGGTGCCATATCGCAAGATGAAATCGATGCCTTGCTTTCAGGCGTTGCCGTGGACGGCTTAAATCCGTCGGGGCACGTTGCAGGCGGGCCTGCCGTGAGTATAGATGCCGAAGCATTAAAGAAATTTTCAGATACGCTTAAAGATCCTTTGGTTGAAAAACTAAACGGAATGACGGGCGTTGAGTTTACGGGAGAGTCTCCGGTCGTTGAACTTTCCGACAGAGATAAATTGCTTGGAAAACTGCCGGAAGCGGTTATTGCCGTCTCCTGCGATTTTTCTGCGGGACTTTCAGGCGATCATCTTTATATTCTTGCTCCGGACTTTGCGCAAAAACTTGTCAACTTGATTTCTAAAGAAGAAAACGCCGACTTTGATGAGATGGCGCTTTCGTGTATCGGCGATGTTGTGTCGATTCACACGAACAACGAAATCATGGAACTTGACAAAAAAGGCGGTTTTCAGGGGCTTGCGTGCAATCCTCCTGAAGCCGTCAATAATCCGAAAGCGATGATCCGCATTCCGCAAAATGAGTTCGCGCTTTTCAGTTATCCGTTGACGCTTGACGGACAGAATTATACGTTGTGGGAAGCGGTCGGCGGTCAAGCCGCCGAAAAAATAAGCGCCGCTTACGGCGGAAAACCTGCTGAGGCGGAAAATACTGCAAACGCCGGACAAGATGCCGCTCAAGCGCAGTCGATGAATGCAGGGGCTATGCCGAATGCAGGTATGCAGCAGATGATGGGAGGGGTGCCTAATATGGGAATGCCGCAGCAGATGATGGGCGCAGGAAATATTCCGAACGTCCAGAATTTGCAGTTCCCGCCGTTACCGGCATCGAATATGGGAAGCGAACAGGGAAACATCTCTTTAATTATGGATGTTTTCATGGAAGTTACCGTAGAACTCGGCCGGACGAAAAAGACTATCAAAGATATTTTGAGTATGGGCGAAGGCACGATTATCGAACTTGATAAACTTGCCGGCGAGCCGGTCGATATTTTGGTAAACCACAAGCCGATTGCTAAAGGCGAAGTCGTCGTTATCGATGAAAACTTCGGCGTCCGCGTAACGGAAATTTTGTCTCCGTTAGAGAGGGTGTCCGAACTGCATTAAAATTCGATTTTTAGGGTGGGGAAAATTGAATATCTCAAAAAAAATATCGTATGCGCTCATCTGCGCTTTTATTCTAACCGGCGGCGCGTATGCGCAAGAGGGCGGAGGCGATTTAAACGTCTCTGAAAATACGCCCGTTACTCCGCCGGTAGAAATGTCTTTCGATGAATCTTTAATATCGCTTGCTCCGCGCGGCGCGGAATTGGGGCAGACTGAGTCTTCCGTTTCCACATTCTGGCTTTTTGCGCGCATGATTTTGGTGCTCGCCGCCGTTGTCGCCTGCATATACGGCGTATTGTGGCTTTTTAAACGGAGTATGCGCACTCAAGACGGCGACGATCCGTTTTTGCGTTTCGTTTCGTCGGCGCCGCTCGGGAACGGCAAGTCGGCGGCGATTATAACGCTTGTCGACCGCGCGTATATCGTCGGCGTTGCAGAAAATTCCGTGAACTTGATTGCGGAAGTGGCGGATAAAGAACTTGTAGACGCGATGAACTTATATTCCGACGAACATAAAAACGTAAAAAAGCCGCGCTCTTTTGCCGATATCCTTGACATTTTTATGCCCGGCGGGCCGCGCGATAAAGGCGGCGTGTTCGGTTCGTCGCAAAACAAACTTTCCGATATGCTTGAACGCCAGCGCGAGCGCATAAAAGGCGGTGAATGACATGAAATTTTTTTCAAAAACCGTTTACTGCATTCTCTTTTTCGCGCTCCTTGCCTCAAGTCAAACTTTTGCCCAGCAGCGCACTACGTTTCCTCAAGGTTCGACTGCCGGAACCACCGAACAAAACACGAACGTCCGTAACCCGCAGGTGCCGAACGTAAACATTCAGATAACGCAGCCGCAAACCGGACGCGAAGTCGCGTTTTCCGTCCGTCTGCTTGCCCTGCTCACCGTTCTCACGCTTGCGCCGAGCCTTTTAATTTTGCTTACCTGTTTTTTGCGTTTTTCCATCGTGCTGGACTTTATCAAACGCGCGCTTTCGCTCCAGCAGGTGCCTCCGACGGCGGTTCTCAACGGCATTGCGTTTTTTATGACGCTGTTTGCCATGTGGCCGACGTTCACGAGCGTTTACAATAATTCGTTTAAGCCGCTTTCCGACGGCGAAATCGGTATTGAAGAAGCGTACCGGCAGGCGGAGTCTCCGGCGCGCATTTTTATGTATTCGCAGATGGCGGGCGACACGTCTTATATCGCCACGTTTATGAACATGGCAAAACTTGAAAAGCCTAATACGCTTGCCGACGTGCCGACGCATATTCTGATTCCCGCGTATATCCTGCACGAACTGACCGCCGCGTTCAAAATCGGCGTTGTTTTGTACATTCCCTTTATCATAATCGACATGGTTGTCGCGAGCATTTTGATGTCGATGGGGATGATGATGCTGCCGCCGGTGCAGATTTCCATGCCGTTTAAACTCATGCTCTTTGTGCTTGTCGACGGCTGGGGACTTTTGACGCAGCAACTTTTTAATTCGGTGCTGAGGTGAAGAGGGAATTTATAATGGGGAATTGGGAATGCGTAATGGATAATTGGCAGGGGAGGTTTCCCCTCGCTCCAATCCCTTGAGATTTTAGCAAGATAAACGGTATTCCGTACGCGTAAAACTTTGCATATAACAGCAGGCGGCGGCAAAAACGCCATTTTATGCGAGTTTTGCGTCAGCAAAATCTCGTGCGGCCGGAACTTCATTTATTCTGTCGCGCTCCGTTCTTTGCCGGCCGTCTGTGCGCGGAAGATGCGTAAGCGACGGGTATTCCGCCTGCGCCGGATTGGAGCGGCGGCGGAGCCGTTCGCGGCTTGCCGCGAATGAAACCGCGGAAAGCCGGTTACGAGATAGGTTTGCGCCCTATATAATAGAAGAAAAATGATAAACGGGAGATAAAAATGCCGCCGGTATTTTTTATTTCACTGCAAAGGCACGGCTTAGAAGTTTTGAAAGATGTTGAAACATCCTTCAAAACTTCTTACGGGAGGAAAAAATGTCAACGGGAGAATTGGTTAATCTTATCCGCGGCGGGATTATGCAGGTTTTTATGATGATTTTGCCGGTGCTGAGCGCGGCGCTGATAATCGGTTTGGTCGTAGCGATTTTTCAGGCGACAACGTCGATTCAGGAACAGACGCTCACTTTTTTGCCGAAACTTGTCGTAATCCTTGCCGTCATTGCGCTTTTAAGCGGCTGGATGCTTGTCGAAATGCGCGAATACACGGTCGCTTTGTTTCAGATGATTCCGCGTATCGCGCGCTAAAACGATGAACGATGATTGACGGCATTCTTGAGCGCGCGCCGATTTTTATTTTAGCCGCCGCCCGCTCGTTGGGACTGATTTTTACGCTGCCGCTTTTTTCCATGCGGACGGTTCCGGGCGCGGCAAAAATCGCTTTAGCAGGCTACATGGCGTATATTCTGATGGGCTTTGCCGGTTACGGCGCCTACGGAAGCGTTATTGCGGCGGACGGGGCGTTTAGTTTGTATTTTGCGCTTTTGATTTTGGGAGAAGCGCTCATCGGCGTTTTAATCGGCTTTTGCGTGTCGATTATTTTTTCCGCGTTCAGTACGGCGGGGCAGTTTTTTGCGTTTCAGATGGGTTTTAGCGCAAGCGAAGTGTACGACGCGCTCTCTCAAGTCGAAAATCCGCTGATGGGGCAGTTTTTTAATCTCATCGCCATGCTCATTTTTATGCAAAATCACTGGTTTCAAAAATTGTTTTTGCGAGGTTTGGCGTCGAGTCTTTCCTCTCTCAACGTGTTTGAACTGATTGCCGCGCGTGAAAAAATCGTAACGTTTTTGCTTTCGGGATTGTCAAACCTCTTTGCGGACGCGCTTGTCATTTCCCTTCCGATTATGGGGACGCTGCTTTTAATTACGGTCAGCACGGGGCTTTTGTCAAAGGCGGCGCCGCAGATGAACCTGCTTTCAGAAGGCTTTCCGATTATGATTATGCTTGCCTTCGGCATTATCTTTGCGGTGTTCCCCTCTCTCGTCGACTTTTTTATCCGTTCGTTCAACACGGGACTGAATTCGATTATTGCCATTCTTGCCGCTGCCGGAGGCTCGTAACATGAGTTTTGACGATATCGACTTACAATGGTTTGCGGCGGAAGACGAAGGGCGAACGGAAGAGCCTTCCGAGTACAAACTCCAAAAGGCGCGGGAAGAGGGCAGAGTTGCAAAAAGCACCGAACTTTCCGGCGCAATCGTGCTTTTGTTTACGGTTTTGACGCTGATTTTGCTCGGCTCCTTTATTTTCCGCACCTGCGCGGAGGTTATGCGCTTCTTTTTTTTGCGCGTAACGCAGAGCGACGTCAACAGTCCCGCGTTTATGGAACTTTTTTTCCGTAAATTCGCGCTGATGATTCTTCCGGTAACCTTTGTCGGAATCGTCGCGGGCGTTACCGCCAATTTGATTCAAAACCGCGGCATGATTTTCAGTTTAAAGCCGATTGAACCGCAGTTTTCCAAAGTTGCGCCGAAGTTCGGGCAGTATTTCAAAAAAACGCTGTTTTCGTTTCAGGGCGCGTTCAATATCGTCAAGTCGATTGGAAAAGTCGCCGTGCTTGCCGTCATCGCCTATCTTACCGTGCGCCGCAATATGCCGGTCATTCTCATGTCGATTCAAAACGGGAATGCGGCGGGGGCGGTTTTCGTCGTCTCGCGGGCGGCGGCGTTTATGCTTGTCGCTTCCGCCGCCGTGCTCCTTGCAATCGCCATTCCCGACTATTTTGTAAACCGGCGCGAGTTTATGGAGTCGATGAAGATGACGAAATTCGAAGTCAAGCAGGAATACAAAGAGATGGAAGGCGATCCGCAGGTAAAAAGCCGCTTGATGGCCGAAGCGCGCCGTCTTTTGCAGCGCAATATGCCAAAAGCGGTAAAGGAAGCCGACGTCGTTATCACAAACCCGACGCATTTTGCCGTTTCGATGAAATACGATAGGGCGGTTGACGATTCTCCGAAGGTTACGGCGAAAGGACAGGATGAGACGGCGCTTCTTATGCGGCGCATTGCCGAAGAAAACGACGTTCCGATTGTCGAAAACAGACCGCTGGCGCGCTCTCTCTATGCAGAAACGGAAGTTGGTGATATAATCCCCGACAAGTATTTGGCTATACTTGCGAACATATACGCTGAGATTATGAAAATTAACTCAAAGAAAAAATAAGTAGCTTGCTGGGTGGGGGCTGATGGCAAACGAAAATAGATTCAATCTTTTAGACTTTATTCAAAAAAATGCGCCGGGCGTTGCGGCTGTCGTTGTAATTCTCATGCTTGTTATTCCGATGAACAGATTGTTTATCGATATTTTTATGATTTTAAACCTTGCGCTTGCAGTCGTTATTTTGCTTGTCGTCATTTACACGCCGCGTGCATCGAATTTTTCATCGTTTCCGCGCATCATTTTGTTTGCGACGCTGTTCGGACTGGGAATAAACATTTCTTCCACGCGCCTTATCCTCGCAGAAAAAGGCGCGAACGCCGCGGCATATTTGAGCCGGCAGAGCGTTATGGTCAAAGCCTTTGCGAACATCGTTACCGGCGGCAATAATCTGGTCATCGGCTTGGTGATTTTCGTCATTCTCATCGTCGTGCAGGTTATCGTCATCACCAAAGGCGCAGGGCGCGTCTCGGAAGTCGCCGCGCGCTTTACGCTTGACTCAATGCAGGTAAAGCAGCTCGACATCGACACGCAGCTTTCAAACGGTTACATCACGGAAGAAGAAGCGCGCACGCAAAAAGAAGAACTCCGGCGCGATATCGATTTTTATTCCAATATGGACGGATCGTCAAAGTTCGTGTCGGGGAACGTTAAAGCGGGCATTTTTATCACCGTCGTAAACCTTATCGGCGGATTTATAGTCGGCATGGCGGTCAACAACATGGATTTTCAGTCCGCCTTATCGATTTATTCTACTTTGACTATCGGCGACGGACTTATGTCGCAGTTACCCTCGCTCATGCTTTCCTTTGCGACCGGTATTCTCGTTACCGGAGACAAAGCGGACGAGTCGCTTACGGAAAAGATTAAACGCGAGTTTTCCGTCGACGGAACGATTTACGAAATCGTCGGCGCGGCGTTGGCGCTTATGGGGATTGCGCTCCGGAACCGCACCGAATTATTGCTCATTCCGATCGGCGCGCTGTTTTTTTACATCGGATTCCAGCTCAAAAAAGGAAAAGCAGAAGCGGCGGAAAAAAAGCGTGCGGACGAAGCGGCGGCAAAAAGCGGCGGCAAAACGTCCTCTCCGGAAGCGGATTCCGTGGCGCCTCTTGACCCGCTTTCCCTTGAAATCGGCTTTGCGCTTGTCCCGCTCGTCGATAAGTCCAAAGGAGCGGAACTTTTGGAGCGCGTTACGCGTATCCGCCGCGAGTGCGCGCTTGATTTGGGCTTGAGCGTTCCGCGTATCCGCATTATGGACAACATGAACCTTGACCCCAACGAATACAGTTTTAAAATCCGCGGAATTGAAGCGGGGCGGTCGAAAACGCGGCTCGGCTACTATATGTGCATGAACACCGGCGGCGTTACGCAGGAGATTAAAGCGGAAGAAACGCGCGACCCCGCGTTCGGAATGCCCGCGATATGGCTTCCCGAAGACCGCCGTCAGGAAGCCGAGCAGGCAGGCTACACCGTCGTTGATCCGCCGACGATTATTGCGACGCACCTTACGGAGATTATCCGCAATCATGCGGCGGAGATTTTGGGACGGCAGGAAGTTGCGACGATTATGAACTCCGTAAAAGAGACGAATCCGATTGTCGTCGACGAAGTTTTAAACGGCGACAAGCACAAATTCTCTTACGGCGATATTGAAAAAATCCTGCAGGGACTTCTCATGGAGCAGGTTTCAATCAGGAATATGGTTACGATTCTTGAAACGCTTGCAAACTACGGCTCCATTACGTCAAATCCGTGGCAGCTTATTGAAAAAGTGCGCGAGTCGCTTGGCTTGCAGATTTGCATGCAGTACGCGGACAATGACCGGCGTCTCCGCGTCGTGAACCTGTCTCAAGGCTGGTCGCAAAAGTTTTTGGATCACGCGCAGTATCCGTCCGACGGCTCTCGTCCTTTCGTCGCCTTTGACCCGGTGGACGGGCGCAAGTGGATTACGTCGGTGAGCGCGGACTTACAGACGGTAAAAAACATGGGCTATCTGCCCGTTATCATGTGTTCAAGCGTTATTCGGCAGCTTGTAAAATATTCGATTGAGCGCGAGATGCCCGGCGTCGTCGTTATTTCGGAAAAGGAAATACTTGCGGCGGGAAACGGCATTTCTCTTGAAGTGCTGGGCGAAATCAGCGAAGAGGACGGGAGACAGTGATGCCGGATTACGATAAGGGCGAGAATATCAGAAAATTGCGGGCGCGCACGTATGAAGATGCCAAACGGCAGCTTTTTGACTTGTACAAGTACGACTATTCGATTACGGATAAGCGGCAGGTTTTAAGCGGCGGTTTTTTAGGCGTGCTGGGACAAAAGGAAGAAGTTGAAGTTTCTTACATCGTCAAAAACCGCGCGCCGAATGCGGCTCTTTCGTATACGGCTGCGGCGCCTCATGTCCCTGCGCAGCCGTATTACGGAGAGCGGGACGCCGCCGATTCGTTTATAAAAAACCGCGACGAATTGCTCAAAAAAAGTACGGAAAGTTCCGCGCTCCAGATTCAGCAGGTGAAAAACCTTGAAAAAACGATGGAAAAGATGCGCGACGAGTTTGGAAGCAGGCTTAAAGAACTTGCGGAAAGTTCGTCTAAAGTCCATCCGTCCATCGAACGTATAGAAAATCTCCTTGCGGACAACGAGTTTACGGTGTCGTACATCAAAACGATTACGGATAAGATGAAAAAGACGTTTTCGCTTGAGGAACTCAACGACTTTGACCTTGTGCAGCGCACAGTCGTCGATTGGATTGGGGAATCCATTGCGATTGCTGAAGATAAAACGCGCAGAAAACCGCACGTCGTTATAATCGTCGGGCCTACGGGAGTGGGCAAAACGACGACGCTTGTAAAACTTGCGGCGCAGCAATATTTGAAAAAGCAGAAAGAGAGCATTCACTTTAATTTTTGCTTTATCACGACCGATACGATGCGCGTGGGAGCGGTGGAGCAGCTTGACCGATTCAGTACGCTGTTTGATAAAAAGGTGATGAAAGCCGAAAGCGCCGAAGACGTTAAAAAACTGTACGAAGATTACCGCGATAAGGTTGATGCGATATTTATCGACACGAGCGGTTACAGTCCCAACGATGCGAACCATATTGCCGATATGAAAAATATGCTTGACGTCCGCGGACTGAATTCCGACGTGTACCTTGCGCTGATGGCGTCTACGAAGGCGCGCGATTTGAAAAAAATCATGCAGAATTACGAGCCGTTCGGATACCAGTCGGTGATAATCACCAAATGCGATGAAAGCGACCAGTACGGCAACGTGATAAGCGTGTTGAGCGAGCGGCACAAAAGCGTTTCGTATTTGACCGACGGGCAGAATGTTGCAAAAACGCTTTCGCGCGCGAACGTCGTTGACTTTTTAATCCGGTTAGAGAATTTTAAGATTGACAGAATTCATATAGAAGACAAGTTTGGAGCACAATGATGGAAGAACAAGTTCGAGAATTGAGAACGATTATAGGCGATCCGTCGAAATCACAAATAAATGAATATAGAGTCGGCACTCACGAGCATTCCACAAGAATTATTGCCATTACCAGCGGCAAGGGCGGCGTCGGAAAAACGAATATTGCAGTAAACATGGCGATTGCATACGCCCAACTCGGAAAAAAAGTTATTTTGATAGACGGCGACTTAGGCATGGCGAACGTCAACGTGCTTTTGAACGTGGTGCCGCAGTACAATTTGATGAACGTTATCAACAAAAAACGCACGATGAAAGAGATTATTCTCGATACCGAATTCGGAATAAAGTTTATCGCCGGCGCAAACGGCTTTTCCAAAATCGCAAACCTTTCCGTTGAAGAGTTGGAATATTTTGCAAAGCAGTTCAGCGCGCTCGGCAACGCGGACATCATCATCATCGACACGGGCGCCGGCATTGCGAACAACGTTTTGCAGTTCGTTGCGGCGGCGGACGAAGTCTACGTCGTTACAACGCCTGAACCGACCGCCATCACCGACGCGTACGGAATCATTAAAATCATCACGACTGAAATCGTCGACCGGCAGTTGAATTTAAAGTTGTTGGTCAACCGCGTGCATTCGGCTGACGAAGGAAAGCGCATTTCCGATCGCATTATCACGATTGTCGGGCAATTTTGCGGCTGCAAAGTCGACTACATCGGTTTTGTCTACGACGACCCGATCGTGCAGGCGTCAGTTATTCGGCAAAAACCCTTTATCGTCATCAATCCGACGTCAAAACCGTCGGTGTGTTTAAAGCATATCGTCGGCAGAATTGAAAAAACGGACGCTTCCGGCAACGAAGGCGTTTCAAGTTTCTTAAAGAAATTTTTGGGCAAGAAGAAGTTTTAGTTTACGTTGTTTTTTTAGCGTGAATTATTATATAATGACTTTAAGAGCCTTTAGCGGATCGGCTTTAAAGGCTTTGGTAAACGTTTGTGCGGATAATTTTATAAAACCTTATATTGCAAGGACTTATAAAATTGTTTGCCGGTTGGGAGGCGGAAAATTAAAAATATTAAGTTTATCTCAGGATTTTCTGTTGCCGGTTTTTTTCTCTCGCTTTTTTTCGGTATTTTTTCTCATTCGCGGTTTTCAACGGTTTTTTTTAAAGCCCTGATTTTCGCTCTTATTTTCGGCGCGCTCGGCTTTGGAATAAGTTTCTTATATGAGAATTTTTTTGACGCGCCAAATCCGGATGGGGAGCGCGAAGGGGCGACTGGAGCTGAAGGAAGCGTAGGACAGACGGTCGACATAACGATAGAAGATGAAGATTTACCGCAGGCGGAAAAAACGCACGGCTTTTTTGTGGGAAACAACCGTCAAATGCTTACGGCGGAAGATACGTCCGACATTGAAAGCGATGCGGCAAACGACGCCGGAGCGGAAGACTCATCTCCTGCGCCGGCGGAGGAGCGGCAAGACGGAAACGGCGCTCCCGTTTCAGCGGGCGTAAACGCAGAGCCTTCCGCGCAAGGCGCCGCCGTTTTGAATGCGGCGTCTGCTTCTCCGTCCGATTTTCCGCGTCCGAAAAACGCTGCGGAAGTTTTAGAAAATACAGGCGGCGGCTCAGGCTTTGTTCCGGTGCAGTTAGGTGAAAGCGCGTCTTCTCCTGCAGGAGCGGGGCAGACGTCCGCCGGAGCGCAGAGTCAAGCGGATTCCGGCGGCGAGCAACTCGGCGTGCTTCCGGATTTGGAAGAAATCGACAGTCTTGTGCCGGATTCCATCGGCGAGGAAGTCCCCGCTGAGGAGGTGCAGACGGGCGGAGACAATTCTTCTCCCGCCGCAAAAAAACGCCGGCAAAATCCTGCCGGAGACAATAACGCGGAGGCGATGGCGAAGGCTATAAGCACGCTTTTGAGCAGAGAGAAGGAATGAAAACGAAGGAATACGTGATGGGGAATACAGCTGTTACACCGATAAATGAGGATCTTGACGAAGATCAGCTTTGGAGCGAGTTTCACAAAACGAAGTCTCCGAAACTGCGTGATAAGTTTATTCGTCAATATATGCCGCTTGTAAAATACGTCGCGGGAAAAATTTCTGTCGGAATGCCGAATTGCGTCGAGTTCGACGATCTTGTCGGCTTCGGGCAGTTCGGACTGCTTGACGCAATAAGCAAGTACGATCCTTCAAAAAACGTAAAATTCAAAACCTATGCGGTTACGCGCATACGCGGCGCGATTTTCGACGAATTGAGGCAGATCGACTGGGTGCCGCGTTCGGTCAGGCAAAAATCGCGGGAAATTGAAGACGCAATCGTTTCTCTCGAATCCAAACTCGGTCGTCCTGCAACCGATGCGGAAATTGCCGCGTCGCTTAAAATCTCGGAAGAAGAATATCACCGCACGATTATGAAAGTGTCGGGGACAAGCGTTCTGTCTTTAAACGAAGTGTGGTATTCGGGAGATGAAAACGACAGTATGTCCATCGGCGACAGTATTGAGTCCCCGGCAAGCCTCAATCCCGATGTCATTGCCGAACGCGAAGAAATTCGGAAAGTTATGATTCAATCGATAAACGAATTGCCGGAGAAAGAAAAAATGGTTGTCATTTTGTATTATCACGAGGATTTAACGTTTAAGGAAATCGGCGCGGTGCTTGAAGTCAGCGAGTCGCGGATTTCGCAGCTGCATACGAAAGCGATGCTCAGACTTCGCGCAAAACTTACTAATTTGAGAAAAGGAATTATGTAAAAATGGTCAGACTTGATAAAATCCGTGAGGATATGAAGGCGCGTTTTGAAATCGATCAGGATATCCGCGATGTTGAAGTGAATGCGGAAACGATTGAGGAGGCGCTTGAAGACGCTTCCGTGCAGTTGGAAGCAAGCCCTGCAAATCTTGAATATGAAGTGATTGAACGCGGCAGCGCGGGGTTTATGGGCATCGGGAAAAAGGCGTGGAAACTGCGTATTTATCCGAATGCGGAAGCCGTTGCGAAAACCAAAAAGGTTATCGCTAAAGAAGCCACCGCGGAAGCCGCTGTTGCCGAAGAAGAAAAAATTATAGATGCGGACGGCTTATTTTACATTCGGCATTTCGACTCTTCGATTATGCTTAAAGTCATTCCTCCTGTCGGAAACGGGCGTCCGGTCGACTCCGATGAGGTGTACAGTCACCTTAAACGCCCCGATACGGAAAATATCGACAACAAGGCGGTCGATAAGTTTATCGCAAAAGGCACCGGCGGCGAATACGAAGAGGTTGGTTCATACAAGCATATTGCGTCCGGCGACGCGGTTATTTCTATTGACGTGGCTAAAGACGAGATGTCTGCGATGATGACCGTCGATGCGCCTGCGATGAGCGGGGCGGACGCGTCTTTTGACCAGATTCTCAAAGCCATAAAGGCGCAGGACGTTGTAGCGGGCGTTCTTGAAGACAAAATTAAGGAATTTGTGGACAGTCCCGTGTACGGAACGCCGTATCAGGTTGCGGCGGCAATTCTTCCTGAAGACGGGCACGATTCGTATATCGAATATAATTTTGAAACCGACATGAGCAAGATTAAAGTGCGCGAAACCGAAACCGGTAACGTGAATTTTAAGGAACTCAACAGGATTCAAAATGTCGTAAAGGGGCAAACGCTTGCAAAACTTATTCCTGCGACGCGCGGAAAAGGCGGAAAAACACTTGCGGGACGCTATCTTGAAGCGAAAAACGGCAAGGACAATCCCGTGCAGTTGGGGCAAAACGTCGAATTTGACAAGGACGGCGTTACGATTGTCGCTTCCGTCGACGGGCAGGTTATTTTAGTCAACGGAAAAATCACCGTTGAGCCGGTCATGTATCTTGACGCGGTCAATATTAAGAGCGGAAATATTATTTTCTTGGGCGCCGTTGTGATAAAAGGCGGCGTGGACGACGGATTTTCCGTCAAAGCGTCCGGCGATATTGAAATCGGCGGGACAGTCGGCAAATGCAAGATTGAATCGGACGGCAATATCATCGTCCGGCAGGGAATTTTCGGGAAAAACGAGGGACTTATCAAGGCGGGAAAATCGCTGTGGGCGAAATTCGTGCAGGAAACGCACCTTGAAGTCGAAGAAAACGTGATTGCGACCGACAGCCTTATGAACTGCGACGTTACCGCGATGAAAAACATCGTCTTGTACGGAAAAAAGGCGCAGATTACCGGCGGGCATTTGTTTGCGACGGAAGAAATATGCGCGCGGACGGTCGGCTCTCCGGGCGGCGGAGCTACGACGGAACTTACGGTCGGCGTTGACCCCCGTGCCAAAAAGCGTCTTGACCAACTGCAGGAAGAGCAGGCGCTTCTTTCGAAAGAACTGGAAAACATCGAACTTGATATCGGAACGCTGGAAAATCAAAAGCAGATACGCCGTTCGCTTCCGAGCGATAAAGAAGAAAATCTGACGAAATTGATGGAACGGCGCGATCAAATCAATGAGCAGGCGGAGGAAATGAATAAGGAAATCGATTCCTTGCAGCACCGTTTGCGGGATTTGAAAGCGGTCGGTAAAGTGAAAGTTGAAGGCACCGTGTACCCCGGTACGAAGATTTTTGTCCGCGACGTTCTTGACGAGGTCAAAACGGAAGTTACCGCCTGCACGTTCTTCTATGAAAATGCGTTTGCAAAGCGCGGAAAATACGAGCCTCCGCTGCTTGATATTTCAAAAGGACCGGGAGATGGCTATACAACCAATTGATTTACAGACGATGTACGCGCAGATTCAAAATGTCGCCAAAGAAGCGGCGTTTCATGAGCAGGGCGTAAAACTTGCCGATTCTATGCAGCAGGCGGAGATTATCGAGCAGAATAAAGAAAAAGCGCAGCGCGTCAATGAAACCGAAGAAAACAGCAAAGCGTCCGTCGTAAACGAAGACGGGCGCGGAACCGATTCCGGCGAGCGGCGGAAGAAAAAAGATAAAAGTCCGTCCGATACGGAAGAGGAAAAAAAGCCCCGCCTTAAAGAGTCCTATCTTGGTCAGCACATCGATATTACGAGGTAACAATGAGCGTTGTCCTTTCTTTTCTCATCGTTTTGAATATTCTTTTGTGGCTTCTCTTTTTACGGAATTTTAAAAAACTTTTTACAACCGACGACGTTATCGAAAAGGCGAAATCCGAAATCAACCGGATTGTAATCGACTTGAACGCGAACGCCGAGCGCAATATTTCGCTGATTGACGACAGAATGAACCGTTTGCGCGCTTTAGTTGCGGACGCGGAAAAAAAGATTAAACTTTTGGACGACACGATTGCAAAAAATAACGCTTTGAGCGGTTTTCGGGCGAAGGTCGAGCAGTCCGCAGAGGCGAACGCGGCGTTTTCAAACGCGGCGGCGCGCTATGCGGCGGAAACCTATTCGCGGAATGCGATTGCGGCGCAAAATAAAGCGGCGTCTTCAGCTGCCGTAATGCTTCCGCAGGAAGCCGCCGCCCGTGAGCAGAACACGCTCTTTGATGAAAGCGTTTCCACTCCGCCGGAAAATACGTTTGCCGCGCCGGAGACGTTTTCTTCTGCCGAGGGGGCGCGCGGCTACTCAAACAGCGCGGCGGAACTGCCGCATATTTCCGTTTCCGAAACGCCTTTCAACCGTCCGGCTAAGCCGGATTTAAAAGATTCTATCGTATCTCTGTTTGACATCAACTATTCTATAGAAGAAATCGCTGCAAAACTCAATTGTTCAACGACGGAAGTTACGTTCGCGCTGTCTTTGGAAAACAGAATTTAAAATTTTTTAAAGGCTTTAGACGGCGAACAGCGCGTTTTCGGGTTTGAAAACGTTTTGGGCAGGGAGCAGGAAGCGGACTTTCGGGACGTGCGGCAGATGCGCATTCGGGCGGAAAAACCGTAAACGACGGGAATGACGCCTGCGCCGGATTGGAGCGGCGCGCGGGCGCGTTGCGAAGCAATGGAGGCGAAAGCCGGAACCGCGGAAAGCCGGTTGGAGACTCAGGCTGCGCCCTAAAATGAAAAAAATCGGTAAAAATGATTGCGGAGGAAAAATGAAAAAAGAGGTTTTTGAGTTTATTAAAAAAGCGGACTACGTGCTTGCCTTTGTTTTGGCGGTTTTGGGAATTGCGGCGACGGCGGCGACGATTGTCCGCGATCTTTTGCCGTTTCATCGGGCAAAGCCGCATCAGGTTGCGGTGGTCGAGGATGCGGCGGCGGAAATTAAGGAATACGTGGAATTTGAGACGAAAATCAAAGACGCTTACGTTTTCAGCGTAAAAAGTTCGGCGGTAAAGGCGGATGGAGAGTACGGCGCGGGAAAGGCTGAGTGGTCGGGGATGGGTTTTTCCAATGCGCTCGGTAAAAGTTACAGCGGCGACGGCGTTACGAATTTTATTTTTGTGAAGGCCGGCGAAAAGGAAGAATACAAGTTGTTTCCGTCGAACGTTTTTATTTACAAATACTACTTGGCGGAGGTCGGGGATGAGCGGCGGCAAGACAGACCGCGCGGCTGCAATGTGTATGCCGTCGGCAAAAGCGATACGACGGGCGACAAGATTTTAAGCAGCGAGGACGATATTGCGCTTTATGTTTCCGATTACGACGGTAAAAATGTAAAAGAGATTTCGTCTTCGATAATGACGTTTCAATTTCTCGGCGGCGACGAAGCGCTGTTTTCCGAATATGACGGCGAAGTGCGCTCATATTTTGCTTTCGGCTGCAAAACGGGGATAAAAACGCTGATAAAGTCGGTGAAGGAAACGCTTGAGGAAAAGAAGATTGCGCTGTACTAGGCGGACTGCGGCGCGGAACGGCAGGGACGACGATTTGCGCTTCCTGCGTATGACGATGGGAGCGAGTGTACGTTTTTGGTGTTTGCGTGTAAACGGCGGGCAAAATTTTGCGGCGACTTTTTGTGAATGGAGGGGCGCGGGAGTATGCGCGTTAAGCCGGCAAGGGAGGGCGAAAGCATCCGAATTCGCTATAGCGCGCTGCTAACGGTGTCGTCCGTCGCTTCCTGAGCGGCGTCAGGCTGCGGATTTTTTCGGCGGGAACGTTGCGCGTCCTTTGCCGCACTTTTTGCTTTCGCGCGCCTCTGGGGGACGGCGAAGAATGCGATTACGCTTCCTGAGCGGCGTCAGGCTCCGGACTTTTTCGGCAGAAACGTTGCATGTCCTTTGCCGCGTTTTTTGTTTTCGCACGCCCTTGGGGGACGGCGAAGAATGCGATTGCGCTTCCTGAGCGGCGTCAGACTGCGGATTTTTGCGGCGTGAACGCTCTGCATCCTTTTCCGCGTTTTTTGTTTTCGCGCGCCTTTGAGGGACGGCGAAGAATGCGATTGCGCTTTTGGACTGCGCGCTGACTACGCTCCTGCGTGTGACGACGGGAGGTGAATGGTCGTGCAGGGAATGGGCTGCGCGTTTTTGTAGGTGCGCGTAAACGGCGGGCGAGCGTTTGCGGCATCTCTTCGTGAGTGGAGGGGCGCGGGAATGTACACGCACCCTTTGAGCCGGCGCGGAGACGTTGGGCGAGACGCTTTTCCTTCCGCTACAGCGCGCCGATAACGGTGTCGTCCGGCGTTTCTGGAGCAGCGTCAGGCTGTGGACTTTTTCGGCGGGAGCGTTGTGCGTCCTTTGCCGCGTTTTTTGTTTTCGCGCGCCTTTTGGGGATGGCGAATAATGCGATTGCGCTGCCTGACTACGCGCTGACTACGCTTTTTGTGTATGACGACGGGAGCCGAATGCTCGTACGGGGGATGGGGGCGCGTTTTTGTCGGTGCTCGTGAACGGCGGGCGGAAGTCTGCGGCGTCTCTTCGTGAATGAGGGGGGGGCGTGGGATGTGCGCACCTTTTGATCCGGCGCGGAGACGTTGGGCGAGACGCTTGTCCTTCCGCTATAGGGCGCCAATAACGGTGTCGTCCGGCGTTTCTGGAGCAGCGTCAGGCTGCGTAGTTTTGCGGCGGGAACGTTGCGCGTCCTTTGGCGCGCTTTTTGTTTTCGCACGCTTTTGGGGAACGGCGGAGAATGCGATTGCACTTTTGGACTGTGCGCTGGCTACGCTTTCTGCGTGTGACGATGAGAGCGAGTGCACGTTTGGGTGTTTGTGCGTGAATGACGAGCGAACGTTTGCTGCAACTTTTCGTGAATGGAGAGGCGCAGGATATGCGCGAACCTTTTTTTAAGCCGGCAGGGGAGGGCGAAGGCATCCTGCTCCACTACAGTGCGCCGATAACGGTGTTGTCCGGCGCTTCCTGAGCGGCGTCACGTTGAGGACTTTTGCGGCGGGAGCGTTGTACGTCCTTTGGCGCGCTTTTTGTTTTCGCGCGCCTCTGGGGGACGGCGAAGAATGCGATTGCGCTTTCGGACTGCGCGATGACTATGCTCCTGCGCGTGACGATGGGAGCCGAATGGTCGTGCAGGTGGATGGGCTGCGCGTTTTTGTATTTGCGCGTGAACGGCGGGCGAGCGTTTGCGGCATCTCTTCGTGAATGGAGGGGCGCGGGATGTGCGCAACTTTTGATCCGGCGCGGAGATGTTGGACGTGACGCTTTTCCTTCCGCTACAGCGCGCCGATAACGGTGTCGTCCGACGCTTCCGGAGCGGCGTCAGGCTGCGTAGTTTTTCGGCGGGAGCGTTGTGCGCCCTTTGCCGCATTTTTTGTTTTCGCGCGCCTCTGGGGGACGGCGAAGAATGCGATTGCGCTTCCTGACTGCGCGCTGACTACGCTCCTGCGTGTGACGATGGGAGCCGAATGGTCGTGCAGGTGGATGGGCTGCGCGTTTTTGTATTTGCGCGTGAACGGCGGGCGAGCGTTTGCGGCATCTCTTCGTGAATGGAGGGGCGCGGGATGTGCGCAACTTTTGATCCGGCGCGGAGATGTTGGACGTGACGCTTTTCCTTCCGCTACAGCGCGCCGATAACGGTGTCGTCCGACGCTTCCGGAGCGGCGTCAGGCTGTGGATTTTTTCGGCGTGAACGCACTGCGTCCTTTGCCGCGTTTTTTGTTTTCGCGCGCCTTTTGGGGACGGCGAACAATGCGATTGCGCTTCCTGAAAGGCCGCCTGCGCTTTGGATAAGGGCGGAAATGTCGATTCCGTTCGGCATTCCTGCGATAATTTTTCCGGCGAACAAAACGAAAATCAAAATGAGTGAAAGCGGCAATTCGTTCTTTTTTCTTTTTGAAAATAAGAAAAGAAAACTCATTAAAAACGCGATGGAAGCGGACCCGTTGAGCGGGACGGGAGAAAAGCACGCGTTTAAGACGCCTGCGACGGCGGCTGAAACGAAAATCATCAGCGCAAGGAGTGGAGAGCCGTATTCTTCTTCGGCTGCGGGTCCCAAAAGTAAAATGAATAAGGCTGAGGAGGTAAAGTGCAGCCAGTCGGTATGACCGAAGACGTGAAAAAAGAGGCGCGCGTAGTCGAGCGCGTGCGCGATATTAAATGCCTGCGTACTTTTGTGCGAGCCGCCTGCCGTAAAAAACGCGGCGATGATTCCCTTGTGCAAAAACGCGTCTGCAGCAAGGACTGCTGCGGCAATGAAAACGAACGTAAGCGTTACCGGCGCGTCGTATCGTATTTTAGGGGGCGTAAAAATTCCTTTCTTTTGGGGCATGGATCACCTTTTTGTTTGTTTTGCGCGGCGGTTTTCGCTCGCCTTTTTTATATCTCAATTATCGCATAATTCTTTATTTTGTTTATAAAAACATCTCCTCTACGTACTTAAATTATGGTATATTTTAAGTATGCTTGAAACCGCCCATATTGAGAAAAACGCAAGAGCGGAGCAGGATTCTTTTCCGGAACCGCCGCCTGAATGCAGAGTCATTTTATTTAATGATGATTTTACGACGATGGATTTTGTCGTTTCCATTCTCATTTCGATTTTCGATAAGAGCAAATACGAGGCGAAAGCCGTAATGGAAGAAGCGCACCGCAGCGGAAAAGCCGTTATCGGCGTGTATACGTACGATATTGCGATGACGCTTGCAACAACGGCGACGGCGCGGGCGCGCCAGCATGGATTTCCGCTGAAAATAGAGGTTGAACGTCAATGAAAATCAGTCCGTTATTAGGAAAAATATTGTCCGAAGCGCTTTTGTTCGTCCGCCAGTCGCGGCACGAATATTTGACGCCGGAACACATTTTGGCAGCGTCGCTGCACTCGGCTCCCGTTGCCGATATTTTGAATGCGTGCGGAGCCGACACTGAAAACTTGAATTCCGATCTTGCCGAATACCTTGATACGAAGGTGCCGAAATACCCGTTCGGAACGGAAACTGCAAACGGCTCTCCGGCGGAAACGCTCGGATTCCAGTCCGTTATGAACCGCGCGGTCTTTCATTGCGTTGCTGGCGACCGGGACGCAGTGGATATAACCGACGTGCTTTTGAGCATGCTCGACGAAAAGAAGAATTATTGTTCGTATCTGCTCAAACTCAACGGCGTTGACCGCGACAGACTTTCCGACATGGTGTCGCGGATTAGGACAGTCGGAAGCGCGCCGCCGCAATTTGAGGAAAACGCAACTCCGGCGCAGGAAAAAAGCGGGCGCACCGGACGCAAAACCGCGCTTGAGCGCTACTGCGTCAACATGACGGAGATGGCGGCGAAGGGCGCGTACGATACGCTTGTCGGACGCAGGGAAGAAATCGAGCGGACGATTCAAGTGCTCTGCCGCCGCGTAAAAAACAATCCCCTGCACGTAGGAGACGCCGGAGTCGGAAAAACTGCGGTTACGCAAGGCTTGGCGGAGCGGATTGTAAAGGGGCTCGTGCCTGACGAACTAAAAGGTTTTTCGATTTATTCTCTCGACTTGGGACTTATGCTTGCCGGTTCCAAATTCCGCGGCGACTTTGAAGAGCGCATTCACGCGGTAACCGACGAAATCGCTTCCCGCAAAAAAGCGATTTTGTTCATCGATGAAATCCACATGATTATGGGCGCGGGAACGAACGGAAACTCAAACATGGACGCGGCGAACTTGCTTAAACCCATGCTGACCGGCGGAAAACTGCGGTGTATCGGTTCGACGACATTTGAAGAATACGCAAAGAATTTTGAAAAAGACCGCGCGCTTGTCAGACGTTTTCAAAAAATCGACATCGTTGAACCGACGAGAGATGAGACGATTAAGATTGTCGAAGGGCTTTTGCCGCATTACGAACGCTATCACAACGTAAAATATTCAAAATCCGTCGTGGAAAATGCAGTCGACCTTTCTATTCAGTATATTTCCGACAAACGACTGCCCGACAAGGCGATTGACGTCATCGATGAGGCGGGCGCGTACACGAAAATCAAAGCGGGCGGCGGCTTTCTGGGAAAGCCCTCTATTCAACTTGCTTCCGTTACGGAAATCGCGTCGCGCGGCTTTGACGTTAAGCCGAAAAATGTGTCGAGCGGCGCGGTGTTTAAAGTGATTGCAAAAATGGCGCGCGTTCCCGTTGAAAACTTGTCCGGCGGAGAAAAAGATAATCTGCGCAATCTTGAAGAAAATTTGAGCGCGCGGATATTCGGGCAAAACGGCGCCGTCAATGCGGTTGTAAACGCGGTAAAACGCGCGCGCGCGGGAATGAAAAATCCTGAAAAGCCTGAAGCAAGTTTTTTGTTCGTGGGGCCGACCGGAGTCGGAAAAACGGAACTTGCGCGCGCTCTTGCCGAGATTTTAGGCGAGCCGCTTTTGCGCTATGACATGAGCGAATATCAAGAGCGGCACACCGTCAGCCGCCTTGTCGGATCTCCTCCGGGCTATGTCGGCTATGATTCCGGTGGGCAGCTTACCGACGATGTTCGCAAAAATCCGCATTCGGTCATTTTGTTCGATGAAATCGAAAAGGCGCACGAGGATATTTACAACATATTCCTGCAAGTTATGGACTACGGAATGCTCACCGACACGCAGGGGCGCAAAGTCGATTTTAGAAACTGCATTATCATTATGACGAGCAATGCCGGCGCGCGCGATATTGAAAAGGGGCGCGTCGGGTTCGGCGGGGACACGATGACTTTTGAGGACGATAAAATTTCTTTTAAAGAAGCGGTCGGGCGGGAATTTACGCCTGAGTTCCGCAACCGGCTTGATGCCGTCGTCCCGTTTGCGCATTTGGAGCCGGAAATTATCCTTTCCGTCGTCCGAAAGGAATGGAAACTCCTCGCTTCCCGTCTTGAAGCAAAAAAAGTGCGCCTGACGCTTTCATCCGAATGCGAGGCGTATCTTGCGGAAACCGGGTATTCCCGCGAGTTCGGCGCGCGGAACTTGAGTCGCGTTATCGAAGAAAAAATTGCGACGCCGCTTGTCGATGAGATTTTGTTCGGACGCTTGAGCCGCGGCGGAACCGTTGCGGCGGGAGTCCACGATGCGGACGGGCAGGACGACAAAAAAATTGTCTTTGCATTTACCGATACGGATAAAAACGGAACGAGCGCTTCGTATTCGCTTGTCGCCGATACCGACGGCACCTTCCGCCTCAAGGAATTGCAGCCGGAAGGGTAGGGGGATTGCTTGCGGAGGAGATTGAATTAAAGTTCATCCGTCTGCAGGAAGCCGCCGGACATTAACGACCCGCTGCGGATGGTGAACGTGCGGCGCCTTCACTATAAAAAATGGAAAAAGAGTTGCGGGCGTGAGAACAGCCTGCGCCGGATTTACTGTGCGCGCGAGCGCACCCGTACAAAAACTTCCTTACATAACCGGCGCCCCAGCGGCGGGTGGTGAATGTGCGGTAACTTCGTTAGAAAACGGAAGAATCGTTGCGGACGTGAACATCACCTGCGCCGGATAGCAACGGAAAATGCCGGCGGCAGTTGGAGCGGATAGCCGGTTACGGGCAGAGTCTGCGCCCTATTTGAGCGCGCCGAAGCGGCAGCGTTTAATGCACGCTCCGCAGCGGATGCATTCGCGGTCGTTGACTTGGATTGTGTCCATTTGGCATGGTCCCGTGCAGGCGTTGCAGTGCGTGCATTTTGAGATGTCGAGTTTAATGCCGAAGACGGCGGTTTTGTTGAAAAACGAATAAATTGCGCCGAGCGGGCAGAAAAAGCGGCAGAAGGGGCGGTACATAAAAATGCTCCACACGATGAATGCCGTCGACAAGAGAATTTTCCACGAGAATAAAAAGCCGATTGCCTGCCGTAAACCTTCGTTTGCGATAACAAGCGGAACTCCTGCGCCGACGGTGCCGGCAGGACAAAAGAGTTTGCAGAAAAACGGCGAGCCGAGTCCTTTCTTAAAGTAAAAGATTAAGGGCAGCGCAATAACGAAAAGTCCGAGCAGAATGTATTTTATGAGAGAGACTTTCCGCGTGATTTTTAGCATTCGTTTTGTTTTTTTGAATTTTTTTGACGGGATTTTGTATATGAGTTCCTGCATAAGTCCGACCGGACAAATGAAGGAACAGACGACGCGTCCGAGCAGCGTGCCGGTCAAAAGTAAAAAGCCCGTTACATAGAAGGGAATCCGTCCGTTGCCGATAGTGTTTTGCAAAGAGCCGAGCGGACACGAACCGATTGCGCCCGGGCATGAATAGCAATTCAAGCCGGGGACACAGCTGTGCTTTAAGGGCGAGTCGGAGATTGAACCCGTAAACCAATGCCTGATATCGGCATTGTAAACGAGCATTGCCGTAAACTGAATTAATTTTCTTCTCAGAGCTTGAACGTCAGCCAATTCCTATACACTCCATACAGATAAAGACAGCTTTCCGAAAGACGGCGGCCGCATCTCCGCGCATAATTCCGACTGCAATAAAAACAACCGCAAATGCAATGAGAGAGATTTGGAAAAAAAGCCGTCTTCGGAAGATTTTATTTTTCATAATAACCGCTTACAAAATCGGCAAGCTGCGCTTTGCTCATTGCGCCGACGTGCCGTCTTTCGATGGAGCCGTCGGGAGAAATGATAAAACTGCTCGGAATTCCCTGCACGCGATAGAGAGAAGCGACTTCGCCGCGCGCATCCAGTCCGCCTTTAAACGTGTAGCCGTTTTTAGACATAAACTGCGCGCGGGACGTTTCTTCATCGGAGATACAGACTGCAAGAAATTCAAGTTTTGACTCGGGATCCGCTGCAAGACTTTCTGCCAACTTGTTCATCTCCGGAAGTTCGGCGCGGCACGGCGGGCACCATGTTGCCCAAAAGTGCAGGAGCACCGCTTTTCCGCGGAAGTCGGAAAGTCTGACGTTTTCGCCCGTAGAAAGAGTGAGCGAAAAATCGGGCGCCGCCTGCGTTTGCGAAGAAGCGCCGGAGCCTGCCTTTTGCTTTGAACACGAAGCAAAAGGGACGAGGAACATTACAATCAATGCGAATAATAAGATTTTCTGTTTCATGGACTTAATAATATAAAAGTTTGGAAGAGGGGGCAAGAAAAAAAGAAACGTATTTTGAGGCTGCAGGAAAAATAGTTTGCCGGAGGGCGGAATAGGGAAGGAATACGGAGGCGGTTTGGACAGCGTTTTATGGAAGAGGGGAGTGATGACGGGGCGTTGCGGGGTGTCCCCGCAGAGGGGGCAGGGGTAAGTTGCAAAAGTTGATTACTTTTGCAACTTACCATCGAGTTTGAAATTAAATCTTTGTATAACAATGATTTAATTTCAAACTCGCAGTGCGAGGGGGAGACTTCCCCCTTTGCGTTTTCTTTTAGCTTTTCCGTTTTTGAAGCCAAAGTTTTAAAGTCTGTCTTGCCGATTCAAAGGCAAGGGGGACTTTTTCAAGGTCTGATTCGGACGTTATGCGGACTTCACAAAAGCCTGAAACTTCGCCTTCCTGCGTTTCAAGCACGGCGATGAGCTCTCCGATAGTGTTGAATTGGGAGGGGAGGGCGGCGGTAAAAAAGATGTCGCAGGTTTTGTAGGCGATGTTTTTGTATTCGTAGTCGTTCGGGAACGAGCACAGGTAGTCGACTTCTTTGAGGCGGAGTCCGGTTTCTTCAAAACATTCGCGGATTGCAGCCTGCTCGGCGCTTTCGCCGCTGTCGGTAAAGCCTCCGGGCAGCGCGAGAAAGCCTTTGCGCGGTTCTTTTGCGCGCGTTTCCAAAAGGACGCCGCCGTATTTGTCGGAAATGACGACTGCGACTGCCGAAGCGACGTTGTTGTACAGCGTAAAGCCGCAGCGCGCGCACGACCATTTTTTGCAGTCGACATAACGGATTGTATTTGCGCCGCACGACGGGCAAAAGCGAAAGTTATTTTTGTTCATCGAAAACCTCTTACTTAAAAGCGCGTCCGCTAAAGTCTCTTTGCGCCGGATTGCTGACAGCAGTCAAGCGGGAGCCGTATTGCGCGCGCGTGCCGAAGCGCATTGGTAAGTTTATTCTCTGCGCACAAGCCTGCGTTTTGACAGCGCACGCTGTTCCAGCCGCCCAAAGAAGCACCGGCAAGATGAAATATCTTGCCAGCGGCGTATTCCGAAGATGAAGGACTGCCGATAAAATCTCATTTGTATTTTGTCATTTTTCTTCTATAAATAGAAGGACGAATTTTATCCAGTCAGCGGACGCTTGCCGGAAGTTTTCGCCATTCATCGATCTGGGCTTGAATCAATGCGCGGCTTTCTTCCAAAAGGGCTGCCTGTGCGTCTTTTGTTTTGGGCGCGGGAAAGACTTTGAGGACTTTGACGCGGTACGAGCCGTTTTTGAGGCGGCGCATGATGTTTGCCATATCGCGGATTTGCCAGCCGCCGTCAAGCGCGCAGACTGCGACCGGAAGATTTGCCGCCTCCGAGAGTTTTCGGAAGCCCGCCGAATAAAACTTTCCGACATTCCCGTCGCGCGTTCGCGTTCCTTCGGGGAACAGCACGGGGATTTGATTTTTTTCAAGCGCGCGTTTAGCAAAATTTTCGACGACTTTCATCGCTTCCATCGGACTGCCGCGGCGCGGAATCATACAGTGTTCCTGCGCGCGGAGCATTTCAGAAACGAGCGGAATGTGGCGCGAAAGATTGTCTTTTGCAACGAAGCGCAATTCTTTGTCGCGCAAAAAATTCATATACGCGGGAATGTCAAACAGGCTTTGATGATTCGAAATGATGATAAATTGAGCCGGCAAGAGTTTTTTTGAGTCGTTATCGCCAAAAAACTTAAAATTCCGATAGCAGTTTAAGATTGCAAAGACGCGCGGGGCAAGCCGTTTGACGATATATTGTGAAATTGCGCGGCTTAATCGTATGCTGACCGGATACGCTATGATATTTGAGACGGCAGGCAGCGCGAGACAGGAAAAAAGGCAGCATAAAGTGATAAAACTGTACAATTAAGTGTCCTCAGAAACTCGAAGTTGCGCAATTTTATCGGAGAAGGAAGTTTTCTGTCAACGTAAGGGGGCGGGGCGGGCGGCAATAAACAAAAAGCGGGACACGGCTCGTTTTATATACCGTGTCCCGCTTTCTGCGCGCTTTTTACTAGCGGCGTTTACGTTCCGCCGCGCTTGCGCAGTTTACGCACATCAAGGTGTAGGGGAGCGCTTCAAGGCGCGCCTCCGGAATATCCTTGCCGCAGGAAATGCAAATGCCGTATTTATTCTCTTTTATCCGTTTGAGCGCATTATCTATGCTTTTAATCCGCTGCATATCTTGAGCGCCGAGCGAATCCAGCAAGTTTCGGTCGACGACATCGGATGCGACATCCGCTTCATCGCCCGACTCAACGGGCTTTACTAAATCCTTCATATCGGTTGAGTGTCCTTCAAGAGATTCAAGAATAGTCTGTCTCTGAGCAAGCAGCGTCTCCCTTACGGAATCAATAAATTTTTCGTCCATAACACGGTCTCCATATTGTCCTCAAAACGTTTTGCACAGCCGGACTGCGTCTATAAACGCGGGCTGCGCCTGCTCTTTTTTCATAAATTATTGGTGCGATTTTAGAGTCGCCGGCCTGTTCGGCAACGAAGTTATCGAACAGGCAGATTTATAAAAAAATAGCGGACTCTCAAGACAATTTCTGTCCATTCGAAATCCGGATAAGCAAGCGGTTGTTTTCGTCTTGTTGACAATGTTTTTTATTTTGTTCATACTAGTATAAGTTGAAAAGCCCCAAAAGACAATGTCTAAATGTAAAATAATACAATAATTGTCCGTTAAGATTGAATTGCAGAAAAATGTATGTGTCGGCGCTTCAATCTGACGTTTTACGGCGGTTTGGAGGAATCGTGGCGAAAGAAGAAGCTATTGAAGTCGAAGGGATTGTAAAAGAGGCTCTGCCGAATACAATGTTCCGTGTTGAATTGCAAAATGGTCACATCATTATGGCGCACCTTTCCGGAAAAATGCGCAAGCACTACATTCGAATAGTTCCGGGCGACAGCGTAAAAGTCGCCCTCTCTCCTTACGACTTAAACCGCGGAAGAATTATTTTCCGTCAGCGTTAGAGCTCAAAAGTACGCGGAGTATGTTTAACGCTCCGGTACTGCCCGATACAATCAAGCCGATGCAGATAATCGGTCCGAACGGAAAGAACCAAAATAAATACTTAAATAAAAACAATCCTGCAAACGCTTGTCCGACTTTTCCGAAAAACGAAACCCATAAATCTTTTTTCGTCATTTTACGCGACTGCCGCTTGCGCTCTCCGCTGTAATAGTAGCGGTGCGTCCGGTAGCCGCTTTCGCTTGAGGCATTGCCGAACCAATTCCAGAAAGATTCCTCCGTGTCAAACTCAGGCTCCCGATTCTGCGAATAATCCTGTCCGTAATTGCCGTAAAATCCGCCGTACGCGCTTTGCGTTCCGGTCTGCCCGTATGAGAAGTCTGCCCCGCGCGAATCGTAGGCGGCTTTCTTTCTCTCGTCGGAAAGGACTGCATACGCTTGGCTGATTTCTTTAAATTTTTCTTCGGCGGTTTTATCGTTCGGGTTGCGGTCGGGGTGATACTTGAACGCGAGGTTTCGATAGGCTTTTTTAATGTCTTCTTGACCGGCAGTTTTCGGAATTCCGAGAATTTCATAATAATCTTTCACAAAAAACCTCGCAAATCGTACGCGGAAGTCTGAATTCCGCATAAATTAGATAGAAAATACAAGTTTTGCCCCGATATTACAAGGCGGAATCAGTTGAAAATATTGTTTTTGAGAATAACCCACGTCGCTCCCGTGCCGCCGCCGCTTAAATCGGGATGGCCGGACGTTCCAAGCCGCTTGTCGCGCTCAATAATTTTTTTCACGAGGGTGGCAAGAACGGGATCGGCGCCGCGCGTATGAATTCCTTTGCCGTGCACGATAAGGATTTTTTTTAGTCCGCGCCGCTCGGAGTCGGTAACAAAACTTTCAAGACGAATGCGCGCTTCATCTTGCGTAAGCCCGTGCAAGTCGATTTTATCGTCGATTTTCATGCGCTCAAGTTCTTTGCGCCCTTTAAACTTCTGCCGCGCCTGCGCTTTTTCTTCAAGCGCATCTTTGTCGACAACTCCGTGCCGACGCATCCACAATTCCTGTGCATTGATTTTCGGCTCATCGACTTTTTGCAGCGTTTTTTTAAGCGCGCTCTGCTCTTTTTCTTCCTGAGTCGGCGCATTCGCTTTTTTGTGCGAAATCTGCGGCGCGCTTTTTTTCTTTTGCGTCTCCGCTTTTTTTATGCTGTCCCATTGGTCTAAAATGTCGCCGAAATCCATTGCTGTCCTCGTAACTGAGGGGCAGTTTAGTGGAAAACGGGGGTTTTGTAAAACACGCGGACGGGAGAACGGAGTTTGATTGTGTTGACGGAGTTACCGTCCGCTACGAGTTTTTCGTTGAAAAACTCGGCATCTAAAGGAGTTATGGGAGAAGGTGGTATTGTATTGTGCTATGGCATATAGGTAAGGAGATGGCTTCGTATTTTCAAACGGCAGCAGTACGGCCTGGGAGAATGGAGTTTGACAGAGAGAACGGAGTTGCCGTCCGCTATGTGTTTTTCGGTGAAAAACTCGGCATCTAAAGGAGTTATGGGAGAAGGTGGTATTGTATTGTGCTGAGGGATACGCGAAGGAGCGGCTTCGTATTTTTTAATGGCAACAGTGCGAACAGGGAGAACGAAGTTTGACAGTGTTGACGGAGTTACCGTCCGCTATGCGTTTTTCGTTGAAAAACTCGGCATCTAAAGGAGTTATGGGAGAAGGTGGTATTGTATTGTGCTATGGCATATAAGTAAGGAGATGTCTTCGTATTTTCAAACGGCAGCAGTGCGGACTGGGAGAATGGAGTTTGACAGAGAGAACGGAGTTGCCGTCCGCTGCGAGTTTTTCGGTGAAAAACTCGGGCAGCTAAAGGTATTGTGTATGGCGAGGTATCGTATTACGTTGCCGCATATTGGAAAAAGCGTCTACGGGAGCTGCCGTCAGTTTATCGCCGCATATATGACAAACCCGATGGCAAAAACGTAGAGGGCGGTATAAAACGCAAGATGCCATGCCGCACCGTCCTCTTTCCGCATGATAGAGTATTTGTGGATGATGTAGCCGTATTGCCGCAGATTGTGAAATGAGACGACAATGTCAATGACTGCGCACGCAAATATTCCGGCAACGGCGATTCCGACAAAAAATCCCTCTTTCATCAGTCCCGACAGAAGCAGCATCGCAAGAAAAAAGTACAAAATGTAATTCGGAAGGACATCGCGCAGCGGACGCGCGGTAATTTTGACGCTGCCGTTCGGCTTTTGCGTAAAGCAATAGCCGCAATGTTCGCAGCGGCAGACGCCGTAACATTCCTCGCAGTCGGTTCGGCAGGCGGCGCATAGTCTTATCTTTCTCATACCTTTACAATCTCCTGCCGCATTCCAAATTATGATAACTGGAAGTGGGGGGAATTGAACCCCCGTCCGAATGCGTAATTCGAGTACGTCTACAAGTTTAGTAATGCGAGGTAGTTGTCGGGAAAAGGTAGCAGCATTACAAGCGTCTTTTCCGTATTCCGGTGAAAGTCCCGCGCGCATACCGGAAACTGTGCGCAGCAAGTCCCTTTTAGCGTCGGAATTCCGTTCCGTTAGGAACAGCGCGGCTCGGATTCCGGCTCAACAGCTTACGCTGCAAGAGCTAACTGTTCGTTCTCAGACTCGAAGTCTTCTTCACGTTTGGCAGTTATAGATTTTGTCAGTTTAGAGCACCTTCACGCTCACTTGCAGTACAGGCATTCCCGCACCCGTCGAAACCGGTGCACCCCCGTACGGACCGTACTATAGCCGTAAGGACGATAAAAGTCAAATCGACTGCAGGCGGCAATGAACGTTGGGCGGTAAAAACTAAGTTTGAAAGACTTAAACTCAGTTACCGCCCGCCCAAGTTTGCCTCAGGCAAACTTGTAAAAAACGGTTTGAGGGAACCCTCTTTTTACAGAGGGAAGGCGCGTTTCATCTATCACGAACAGCGCTAAGGACTGTCACCGCCTGCCGAGTATCGTTTTCTGCAAGATTTTGCAATAAGCAAAATCTTGTGCGGACGGAACAACGTTTCATCATTCTATCGATATAATAACCGTCCGCAGCAAAACGGCGGGCTGCGGAGAACAGGACATAGGAGATTCAACGGAGTACCGCCCGCACGAGTTTTCTTTGCAGAAAACTCGCGATAATATGGGATTGGAGAAAACGCGGCTGGAGGACTTGAAAATAGGCTTTTCCATTCCCCTTGCGGCTTCTCCGGTCGAAAGTCCTACCGGAAACCTCTAAAAACTTTAGTTTTCAGAGATATCTGAATAACTTTCCGTTATTTGCAACGGCAAAGGCATTTTAATATAATTCCGCCAAAATTTTTGCCGCAGTCAGGGCGTATGTCCAATCATTCCGCGGCATTTGAGGTATCTATATTATGGAAACATTTGGAATTTGGGGCATCATTCCGCCGATTTTAACGATTGTTTTGGCGTTTCTTACCAAAGACGTTATCGTCTCGCTCTTTCTCGGCATTTTATCGGGAACGCTCATCGCCGCAGGCGGAAATCCGGGGGCGGCTCTCATGCGTTTGACCGACGCAGTCGCCTCTTCTCTTGCCGACGGCTGGAATATCCGCATTTTTTTGTTCTGCGCGCTTTTAGGCGGACTTGTCGGTATGATGCAAAAGACGGGAGCGGCAGGTTCGTTCGGAAAATGGGCGTCCGCAAAACTCAAAACGAACACCGGCTCGCAGTTGATGACCTTCTTTTTCGGCGTCATCATTTTCATCGACGACTACTTCAATTCGCTGACGGTCGGGACTGTCATGCGCCCTATCAGCGACAAAACGAAAACTTCGCGCGCAAAACTCGCCTACATTTTGGACTCGACGGCGGCTCCGGTGTGCATTATCGCGCCCATTTCAAGCTGGGTCGTTACCGTCATGTCGATTGTAAAAGATTCCGAGGGCTTTACGAAACTCGGCATTACCCCCTTCGAATTTTTTATCACGTCGATTCCGTACAATCTCTACGCGCTGACCGCGCTGCTTTTAGTCGTTGCTGTTGCAATCACTAAGCGCGACTTCGGGCCTATGAAGGCGTCCGAAGAACTTGCGCACTCAGGCACGCTGTTCAATGCGGAAAAATACGGACAGGCGACGAGCGGCAAGGACGAAGAAGCCGGCACAAACGCGCGCCCTGTCGATATGCTGTTTCCGATTTTGGTGCTTATCGCTTCCGCATTGATATTTTTCCCGCTTACGACGTGGATTTCCGCAGTCGACGGCGAAAGCATAACGACGCTGAGCCAGTCAGTGCGCGCAATCAAACTTTCCGACGCGTTTAAGGACACGGACGCTTCCGTCGCGCTTTTTTACGCAATCATCATCACGATAACGGTTACGTACGTGTATTACATCGCCCGCCGCCTCATGGACATAAAGAGCGCCGGGGAAACGCTCCAAGCCGGCATCAAGCAGATGGTGCCTGCGCTCATCATTCTTTCAATGGCGTGGACAATCGGGGGAATTATCAAGTCCTCTCCTGCCGACGGGGGACTGGGGCTCGGCAAATTCCTTTCGACTGTCGTCGTAAACGGGCATTTTCCGTTCGCGCTGATACCGGTGATTGTCTTTATTTTGTCCGCGCTCATCGCATTTGCGACCGGAACAAGCTGGGGCACCTTCGGCATTATGATTCCGCTTGTCATGCCGATTGCAGTCCAGCTTGCAGAATCCCGCGGATTTGACCTTACGCACGTCTCGAACGCCGCCTTTATCAGCATTGCGGCGGTTATCGGCGGCGCAGTCTTCGGCGACCACGCCTCTCCTATTTCCGACACGACGATTTTATCTTCGACGGGAGCAGGCTGCCCGCACCTTGAGCACGTAGCGACTCAAATGCCGTACGCGGTCTTTACGGCAGTCTGCGCCGCGTCGGGCTTCCTTGTCGGCGGCGTTACGATGAACATCGCCGCGGCGTGGACGACAACGCTTGTTTTGTTCGCGGCGGGGCTTATTTTCCTCCCGAAATACCTCTCGACACAGGCTCACAAACACTATCCGCCCGAAGCGCATCAATCCGCCGCGGGAAGCTACAGCATAGAGTAGAGGGGGAATTGAGGAATTGTGCGGACTGCACAAATGTTGTTTTACATCGATTATGGTTTTTGCGGTACGCCCCGCTTTGCCATAGGCAAACCGGATGCGGAGTATGCAGGCGGAATGGTGTAGACTGCCGGATGTCGTTTTGCGTATGATTTTTGCCATTAGGCAAAAATCATACGCGACTGGAACACCGTGAAGTCTCTCAAACCTCGTTCTTTGCCAGTCTCAGTTGCCCTCACAAGTTTCGCGGATGGGAGAACTTCATTTGGAAGATTTAACATAGTTTCCCATCCGCACGAGTTTTGCTGGTGCAAAACTCGCAATAAACAGCGTATTTCGGCGGACGAAGAAACACGCATCTAAAACGAGTTCTCCGCTCTGCCGTCTACTCCAAGTTCGCTTTCCGAAAACTTGCGATAAATAGATTTTTCAAAGAAGTCTATTGGAGCAAATCTATTTAAAATTTCCCAAGCGTATCTTCTTCCATTCCGCATTACGAATTATCCATTTCTAATTAAAATCGCCTTTCCCGTCCTATCAATAGTCTAAAGTTACCTATGGCTAACTTTGTTCCGGCAAAAAGGGAGGGAAGATAGAGCATTTGCACCACTTAGTCAATATTTTTTATATATCTTCTTGCAAATAACGGATTGTGCTTGTATCATTTACATAATGATTTGTTTGTGCAGTTTCAATAAGGAGCACGCAGCACTGCACTTTATTTCTACTGCAATCTATTTCTAGAAGGAGAATCTATGGCTAGAAAGAAAATTTCTATGGACGGAAACCAAGCCGCGGCGCACGCGGCTTACGCCTTTACGGAAGTCGCCGGAATTTATCCCATTACGCCCTCGTCCCCGATGGCGGACTTTGTAGACTTGTGGGCTGCAAATGGACAAAAAAATATTTTCGGAACGACGACGCGGGTTATAGAAATGCAGTCCGAAGGAGGAGCGGCGGGAACCGTACACGGCTCTCTTGCGGCAGGTGCGCTGACGACAACGTTTACGGCGTCGCAGGGACTGCTTTTGATGATTCCGAATATGTATAAAATTGCCGCAGAGCAGCTTCCGGCGGTGTTCCACGTTTCCGCGCGGACGGTTGCAACGCAGGCCTTGAGTATTTTCGGCGACCACAGCGACGTGTACGCGTGCCGCCAGACCGGTTTTGCCATGCTTGCCGAAAGCAATCCGCAGGAAGTCATGGACTTATCTCCAGTCGCTCATTTAAGCACGATTCAAGGACTGGTGCCGTTCATCAATTTCTTTGACGGCTTTAGAACGTCCCACGAGGTACAAAAGATTGAAGCGTGGGATTACAGCGACTTAAAAGACATGTACGATATGGACGCGCTCAAGAAATTCCGCGCGCACGCGCTTAATCCCGAGCACCCTGCAATGCGCGGTTCGCATGAAAACGGCGACATTTTCTTTCAGCACCGAGAAGCGTGCAATCCCGTTTACGACGCGCTGCCTGAAATCGTGCGCAAAAATATGCAAAAAATCAACGAAAAACTCGGCACGGACTACGATTTGTTCAATTATTACGGCGCGCCCGACGCAGACCGCGTTATCGTTGCGATGGGCTCCGTCTGCAATGCGGCGGAAGAAGTCATCGATTATCTTCTCAACAAGGGCGAAAAAGTCGGACTGATAAAAGTGCGCCTTTACCGTCCGTGGTACGGCAAAGCCTTTCTTGAAGCGCTGCCGAAGACCGCGAAAAAACTTGCCGTGCTTGACCGCACAAAGGAGCCCGGCTCTCTCGGCGAACCGCTTTTTATGGACGTTGCGGCAACGCTCCGCGAAGCCGGTATGAACGATCTCATTCTCACCGGCGGACGCTACGGACTTGCGTCAAAAGATACGCCGCCGTCAAGCATTTTCGCGGTTTTTACCGAACTGCAAAAAGACGCGCCTAAAACGCACTTTACAATCGGTATTGTCGACGACGTTACCAATTTGAGTCTGCCGGAAGTAAAGCCCGCTCCGATTCCCGCGGCGGCAGGAACCGTTGAATGCAAGTTTTGGGGTATCGGCGGCGACGGTACCGTCGGCGCGAACAAGGACTCTATCAAAATCATCGGCGACCACACGGAAAAATACGTTCAAGCCTACTTCCAGTACGATTCCAAAAAAACCGGCGGCATTACGATTTCGCATTTGCGCTTCGGCGACAAACCGATTAAAAGTTCCTACTATATAACGCAGGCTGATTTTGTCGCGTGTCATAACCAGTCGTACATCGTCAAAGGCTACAAGATGGTGCAGGACGTCAAAAAAGGCGGCAGTTTCCTCATCAACTGTCTGTGGACGGACGAGGAACTTGACAAAAACCTTCCGGCGGCGGCAAAAAAATACATCGCCGACAACCAGATTAAACTGTACACGATAAACGCGGTCGCCATCGCGCAGCGCATTGGACTCGGCAAACGTACAAGCACCGTTTTACAGTCGGCATTTTTCCAGTTGGCGAACGTTCTTCCTGCAGAGGAAGCGATCCGCTACATGAAAGAAAAAGTTACGCAAAAATTCGCCAAAAAGGGACAGGATATCGTCGACATGAACTGCAAGGCGATTGACGAGGGTTGCAACAATATTCACGAAGTGCAGGTTCCGGCAAACTGGGCGAACCCGCCGGAAGACGCGCCGAAACCGGAATTGAACGGCGACGGAAAAGTCGTATCGCTTGTGAAAAATCTTATGGAACCCATCAACTTGATGGACGGCGACAGCCTTCCGGTCAGTGCGTTCAAGGATATGGCGGACGGTCAGTTTGAAATCGGTACGGCGGCGTTTGAAAAGCGAGGAGCTGCGGTCAGCGTACCCCGCTGCGATCAAGGCAAGTGCATTCAGTGCTCGCTGTGCTCGTTCGTCTGTTCGCACGCGACGATCCGCCCCTTCCTTTTGGACGAAAACGAAATGAAAGCGGCGCCAGAAAATCTTGTTGCGGCGGATACGCGTCCCAAGCCCGGAAAATACAAGTTTACCATCAGTATTTCCACGCTCGACTGCACAGGCTGCGGCGAATGCTTGACGGTGTGCCCGACCAACGCGCTTGAAATGCAGCCGCTTGAGTCCTGCATGGATCAGCAGCCGGTCTTTGACTACCTTGTAGCAAACGTTACCAAAAAAGAAGACGCGGGCTTCAACGACCTTACGCCCAAAGGCTCTCAGTTCAACAAGCCGCTGCTGGAATTTTCCGGAGCGTGCGCAGGCTGCGCGGAAACGGCGTACGCGCGTCTTGTTACGCAGTTGTTCGGCGAGCAAATGTACATCACGAACGCAACCGGCTGTTCGTCAATCTGGGGCGGACCTGCGGCAAGTTGTCCGTATACCGTCAATCAGGACTCCGGCAAGGGTCCTGCGTGGTCAAATTCCCTCTTTGAAGACAATGCGGAGCACGGACTTGGCATGCACTTGGGACAAAAACATATCCGCGACGCGCTCATTGCAAAACTTGAAGATATTGCGGCAGGCGATAAAGCGGACGATGGATTGAAAGACGCGATCGCGCGTTTTATGGAAACGAAAAACAATACGCGCGAGAACATCGTGCCGACGGAAAAACTGATCGCGGCTTTGGAAAAATGTAATCTGCCTGAAGCAAAAGACATTCTTGACCAAAAGGAATTCCTCGGCAAAAAGTCCGTGTGGATTATGGGCGGCGACGGCTGGGCATATGACATCGGCTACGGCGGCCTTGACCACGTTCTTGCCTCCGGCGAAGACATCAACGTCATGGTATTCGATACGGAAATGTACTCGAACACCGGCGGACAACTTTCAAAGGCATCGAACGTCGGCGAAATCTGTCAGTTTGCGGCAGCCGGCAAGGACATCGGCAAAAAGTCGCTTGCGGAACTTGCAATGACATACGGCTACGTCTACACGGCGCAGCTTGCATTGAGCGCAAACCCGGGGCAAACAATCAAAGCGATTGCCGAAGCGGAGGCGTACAACGGCCCCTCGCTGCTCATTTGCTACGCGCCGTGCGAACTGCACGGAATCCGGGGCGGCATGAATCACTGTCAGGACGTTTTGAAGTCGGCGGTAAAATCCGGCTACTGGAATCTGTTCAGCTTCAATCCCGAATTGAAAGCGCAGGGAAAAAATCCGTTTACGCTGTCTTCTCGCGCAGGCGACGGTTCGTATCAAGACTTCTTGAACAACGAAACGCGCTACTCCGCGCTGAAACGCAAATTTCCGGAACGCGGCGAACTGCTGTTCGCAAGAAACGAAAAGTTTGCAACGGATCGCTTTAAGCACTTGCAGCGGCTGGTAGAATTGTACAAACCTGCCGACTAAAACATTAGCGGTGCGATAATTACCGACAAAGCGTCCGTTTGGAGAAAAGTTCCTCAAACGGACGCTTTTTTTGTAAGAAGGGGCAAAGATAATGAGGAATTGGGAATGCGGTAATTCGTAATTGGAGAGAGAGGGCTCAGAGGTTTAAAAATCTGCATTCTTTTTTTATGACAGCAAAACAAATACATGAAAACACAAAGCCGCGCCCCCACAAAATCCATTACTCCGCAAGTTTTGCCGCTAGGCAAAACTTGTGCGGGCGGCTACTACGCTTAATCCTTCAAACTAATTTCTCTGCCGCCCGCAGCCAACCTCTGCACTCCCAAACAGTTGCCGCGTATAAGGATGCTGCGGATTCCGTATCAGCGTTTCCGTTGCGCCGGACTCGACGATTTCGCCCTTGTACATCACGGCGATAGCGTCCGCCATGTATGAAACGACGTTCAAGTCGTGGGAGATAAATAAAAAGGTGAGCGAAAACTCTTTTTGCAGTTTTTTAAGCAGGTTTAAAACTTGCGACTGGATAATCACGTCGAGGGCGGAGACGATTTCATCGCAGACGACAAAGCGCGGACGCAAAACGAGCGACTGTGCAATCGCAATGCGCTGCCGCTGTCCGCCGGAAAGCCTCGTCGGAAGCGTGTCCGCCATCGCTGCGTCAAGTCCCACGCTTTGCATAATGCTTTTGACAATTTCATCGCGTTCCTTCCGGTTTTTGCCGATTCGGTGAATGTCGAGTCCTTCCCGAATCAAAAAGGCGATCGATTTCCGCGCATTGATTGACGAATACGGGTCTTGAAAAATTATCTGACAGTTTTTGCGGAATTCCTTTTTATCTTTCCCTGAAAGCGACGAAATATCCTTTCCGTCAAAGCGTATCGCGCCGGACGAGGGTTTTACAAGGTCTAAAAGCATATAGCCGAGCGTCGTTTTTCCGCAGCCGGACTCGCCGACAAGCCCGAACGTTTCGCCTTCGCGGATGGAAAGCGAAACGTCTTTTACCGCCTGCACGGTGCGCCCCGCGCTGTCCGCGTAGGATTTTGCCAGGCGCTCGCACTCAATCAATGCGTTTTTCATACGTCCTCTAAAACATTGTGAACATGACAGTACGCCCGGTGAAAGGCGCCGCCGTCCTTTTTCGCGCGGGAAGCAAAACATTCGCCTTTCGACTCTTCCCAGCGTTCGTACAAATAAATGCCGGATTCGTCCCGATGTTCAAGCGTCGGCACAAAACCTGCAATGCACTCAAGCGCGCGATCTTTTTTTTCGTAAGACGGCAGCGCGTTCACCAAAGCGCGCGTGTACGGGTGCGCGGGGTTTTCCAGCACGGCGCGCGTGTCTCCGCACTCAAGAATGCAGCCGGCGTACATAATGTAGACTTTAGCGCACAGTTTTTTGACTAAAAGCAAATCGTGAGAGACGAACAGCACGGCGGTTTTAAACGCGGCGTTCATCTTCTGCAAAAGTTTTATAATCTGCGCCTGCGTCGCCGCGTCAAGAGCGGTCGTCGGTTCGTCGGCAATGAGGAGTTTCGGTTCGTTCATCAGCGCGGAAGCAATCATAATCCGCTGCCGCTGCCCGCCTGAAAGTTGATGCGGATACGCGCCGTACAAGGCTTTGACGTCGGGCAGGTTCAATTCTTCCATGAGAAAAAGCGCCTTATCCTTCGCCTCCCGTTTTGAAAGTCCGTGCAGCAATCCCGTTTCTGCAATCTGTTTTCCGACTTTTTCAAGCGGATTTAAAGAAGTCATCGGCTCTTGGAAAATCATTGAAACGGTTTTTCCGCGCTCGCGTGTCCAGTCGTTTTCCGAAAAAGAAAGCGCGTTTTTGCCCGCAATCGTTACGCTTCCGGAAAGAACTGCCGATTCCGGCTGGAGTCCTATGCAGCTGAGCGCAGTCATCGTTTTTCCGCATCCCGACTCGCCGACAAGTCCTGCAATTTCGCCCTCGCCGATTGAAAAAGAAATGTCTTTGGCGGCAAACGCGTTTTTTCCCCTCGAAGGAAAGAGGAGCGAAAAATGTTCGACGTTCAAGACCGGATTCAATTCCCTTTCCTTTGCCATCACCGCCCTTCCATTAAAGACGTAATGCCGTCGCTTATGAGCGTAAAGCCGATTATCAAAAGCGCAAGCGTTCCCGCCGGCACCAAAATTATCCACGGCGCTTGAAAGACCGAACTTTGCGCGTCGCTGAGCATTTTGCCGAAACTTGCCGCAGGCGGCTGCACGCCGAGCCCGAGATAACTTAAACCCGATTCGTTCATAATTGCGGATGCAAAACTCAGCGAATACGTTACGAGCAGGTCGCCTAAAATGTTCGGGAAAATGTGAACGAACATAATACGGAGCGTCGAGGCTCCGCGCGCCTTTTCTCCGAGCGTCAGAGCGGAGTTCCGGTATTTGATAAAACCGGAGCGCGCAATGCGGGCAAAGCGCGGAACGGTCATAATGCACAGCGCGAAAATCGTCGTTTTTAAACCCGGCCCCAGCGCGGCGACGAGCATGAGCGCCAAAAGAATTCCCGGAAACGACATCTGCACGTCGATGAGTTTTGTGATGACGGCGTCCGTTTTGCCGCCCAAAAATCCGCCGAAGGCTCCGAGCGCGGTTCCGCTTACAAAACCGAAACTTGCGCTCGTAAAGCCGATTAAAAACGAAATCCTCAATGACACTAAAAGGCGGGATGCAACGTCGCGCCCAAGGTTGTCGGTGCCGCAGATATGCGCGCGCGAAAAAAAAGAGAGTTTTTCGGCGACGGAAACTTCGTTCGGGGCGTAAGGCAGATAGAACAGTCCCGCCGCCATGCACAAAAAGAGGGCGGCGACGATACCCGCGCCCGCAGCGATTTTTGCGTCGCAATTTAATTTTTTCATGCGGCGGCGCTCCTCAAGCGGATTCGCGGATCGATAATCGAATACAAAATGTCGACTAAAAAATTGCAGCACACGACGATGACTGAAAGATAGAGCACAAGTCCCTGAATCAGCGGAAAGTCCCTTGATGAAATGGAGTTTGAAAGCATTTTGCCGATACCCGGAAGCGAAAACACGTTTTCAACGATGATGCTGCCGCCTAAAATCTCCGCCGTCAGCATTCCAAGTACCGTGATAACAGGAATGAGCGAATTGCGGACGATGTGATTTTTGTAAATGAGACTTTCTTTCATGCCCTTGCTCCGCGCCGTCCGCACGTAATCCTGTTTGAGCTGCGTCAAAACGCTTGAGCGCATATAGCGCGACAAAATCGCAGTCGTCCCGAACGAAAGCGAGACGGCAGGCAAAAACAGCGAGCGGAGGCACTGCGCGGGGTTTTGAAAAAAATGAACGTAACCCATCGACGGGAAAAGTTTAAGCCTGACGGAAAAGATGATGATAAAAAACAGCGCGGTGCAGAACACCGGAATGGAAATGCCGAGTTGGGCGATGAGGCTTACCGGAAACGACTTTTTATTTTTGTCGTAGCGGGCAAGCCACAGTCCAATCGGAATGCCGAATCCGACCGTTATCAACAGCACGAGAACGGAAAGTTGGAGCGTTACGGCGAACGCAGTAAAAATCAATTCGTTTACGTCCCGTTGATAGCGGAACGACTGCCCCAAATCTCCTTTGAGCGCGCCTGAAATCCACGCAAAATAGCGCGAAGCGGCGTTTTGCTCCAAGTTCATGGAGGCGCGGAGATTTTCAAGCTGCGTCGCATCTGAGTCGACGCCGAGAATGACCAGCGCGGGGTCGCCCGGCAATACTTGAAACGCCGCGAACGTTACAACGGACACGGCGCATATCGTGATAAAAAATCCCGCCGTCTTTCTAAGGTAGAAAAACAGCGCGGAACCCTTGCGGAAAAAATCAATCATAATACCAAGCGGCAAAGTCGATGAACGAAACCGGATAAAACGTATAGCCGCGAAGGTTTTTCTTTGCGGCGACAATGCGGTTGGGGTCGCAGATAAACACGGACGCCGCGTTTTCAGTCATGAGTTTTTGGCATTCGCGGTACATGGAAATCCGCTTTGCGCCGTCCGTCTCCGCTAAGGCGTCTGCCATCAGCGCGTCGTATTCGGCATTCGTAAAGCGAATAAAGTCGCGTTTGTTCGTGGAAACGTAGCGGGCAAGGATATCGTTGGGCTCCAATTTGCCGCTGAACGAGATAACCGTCGACTGGTACTGGTATTTTGTGTAGACCTGATCGAGCCATGTCGCCCATTCGACAAGTTCAAGTTTTGCGCGCACGTTGATTTTCGCAAGTTGACTGACCAAAATCTCCGCTGTCTGCACGTGCGCGCCGTAGTTCGCCGGAACCGTGATGACAAGTTCAAAACCGTCGGCATAGCCCGCTTCCGCCAAAAGCGCCTTCGCTTTTTCGATGTCGTAAGCGTAAAAGCCCGTAAGCGAATCGTTGTAATAATCTTTGAGGACGGGACTGAAATTCGTGTAAAGTTCGTCGGCATACCCCGCCCACACGCCGTCGATGATGTCCTTTTTGTTGACGGCGTAGTTAATCGCTTGACGCACGCGGAGGTCTGCAAGCGGCCCGTAGGCGTTGTTCAGTCCGAAAATCTGCACCATGTTCGAGGGAGCGGACGCGACGGTGTATTCGCTTTCCAAAAGTTTTGCGTCCTCTCCGTTGATAAAATACGCGATGTCGAGTTGATCCGAGCGCAGCGCGGACACGACCGCAGCCGCATTCGTCATAATGTAGACTTCAACCGCGTCGACGCGCGGCATTTTGTCTTTTAAGTAATAGTCGGCATTCTTTTCAAACGCGATTTTTTGCCCCGCCGCATACGATACGAACTTGTACGGCCCCGTTCCGATAGGATGCTCCGCCTGATTTTCGTAGCCCTCCGGAAGAATTGCAAACGAGTTCAACGCCGGAAAAGAAGCGTCCGGTTTGGAAAGGCGCACCTGAAACGTGTAGTCGTCGGGAGCCGCGATGGATTCCACCGACCCGAACTTATTGGAAACGGCTTTCACGCCCTCAAGCCCCGCAAGGTGCTGGTAGGTATACAAAACGTCCTTGCTCGTCAACTTTTGCCCGTTATGAAAGACGACGTTCCGACGGAGTTTGAACTCGTAGGTCAATTTGTCCTCGGAAACGGAATAACTTTCTGCAATGCAAGGATTTAGTCCGCCAGAGGGAGAGGCTTTGAGCAAGCCTTCAAACACGTTATTAAAAATCGCAGCGGTATCGGCTGCGGCGGACTGCCACGGATCCAAACTGTCGGGCTCGGCGCTGATGTTGATGCGCACTAACGAATTTTGCGCCTTTTTCCCGACGCACGAAGAAAACAAAAGCGCCGAAACGCTTACCAAAACAATAAATCTTTTCATAAAATTTATAATACCCCACAATAAAGTGAAGTCAAGTCTTATTTTCCCGCAAAACCGCACGAAACGACTGGAAAAGACGCGTTTTTTTTTGCACGGAGGGACTGGAAAAGCGGCGTTTATGCAGTCGAGAGAGCAGGCGACACTCGACACGCAAGCCGACTGGAAAAATGCAGCCTGCCGTATGGCAACGCAGTTTCCGCGCTGAGCGTCGTCTCCGCCCGCAAGCCGTGCCTTCAAAAGACAGAACCGCGTCGTTTGCGTAACTCCGTCGCCCGCAAGCCCCTCATTATCCGCGAGACTTTCTCTCCAAAACAACAAACCGCGTCTTCACCCGCTTGCAGACACCTGAATCCGCGCCCTCAAAAAACAAAGCCGCACCTTCCCCAAAACCAATTTCCCCTGCGAGATTATCCACACTCTTTTAGAGTGTGGATAATCTCGTGTCGGCGGTAATTCCGCTTAATCTATCAAACTCCTGTAATAACCGCCGACAGATAATCTCCGCCGCTGCCGCTTTAGTGGCAAGCGGATATTCCTCCGCGTTTCCGTCCGCGTCGATTATCGTGATGATGTTCGTATCGGAAGCAAAGCCCGCGCCCGCTTTGGTGACGTCGTTTGCGACGATAAAATCAAAGTTTTTCCTGCGGACTTTTTCAAGCGCATGGGCGGCAACGTTATCGGTCTCCGCCGCAAAGCCGACTAAAACTTTTTTCCCCTTGCGCTTCCCGAGTTCGGCGGCAATATCTTTCGTGCGCGAAAGTTCGATGCGTAAATCGCCGTCAGTCTTTTTTATTTTGACGTCCGAATACGACTTCGGTTTGTAATCGGCAACGGCGGCGCACTGAATAACGGCGTCCTGCTCCTCAAACGCTTCCGTTACGGCGGCAAACATTTCTTCCGCCGTCTCAACGCGCACCGTTTTTGTAAGCCCCGCGGGAACGGCAAGCGCAGTCGGCCCTGAAACAAGCGTAACTTCCGCGCCGCGCTTCGCCGCCGCCACCGCCACCGCATAGCCCATCTTTCCCGTCGAGCGGTTTGTAATATAGCGGACGGGGTCAATCGGCTCTCGCGTAGGGCCTGCCGTTACCAAAATCCGCTTGCCGCGTAAATCCCGTTTTATTCCAGTCGACTGGACAAGCGATTCGGCATTCGGCGTTTTCAAGTCCCCCTGAGATTCTAAAAATTCCTCTATTCTTTCTATAATCGTATCGACTTCGGCAAGTTTTCCCTCGCCCGTGTCTCCGCAGGCAAGCAGCCCCGACGCAGGTTCGATAAAGGGATAGCCGAGCGATTTGAGTTTCCGGATATTTTCCTGCACAATCGGGTTACGGAGCATAGCGGTGTTCATCGCAGGCGCAATCATCACCGGCGCCGTGCACGCCATGACCGTCGTCGTAAGCATATCGTCCGCAATGCCGTGCGCGATTTTCCCGATAACGTCCGCCGTCGCCGGCACCACGACTGTCAAATCCGCCTTTTTTGCAAGCGCAATATGCTCGACTTCCCACGTTTTCGGTTCGGCGAACATATCCGCCGCGACAAAATTATTGCTCAAGATTTGCAGCGTCAACGGCGTTACGAATTTGCAGGCGGCGTCCGTCATAATGACAAACACTTCCGCGCCGCGCTTTTTAAGCCGGCTGACAACGTCGCACGCCTTAAACGCGGCAATGCCGCCGGACACGCCGACTACAATCGTTTTATTATGCAGCATGATTTTCTTCCTTAATATACATTGTTTTCAATTCCGCAGAAGCGCAAAAATCCCGCCTCTTAACAGCCTGTTCGGAAACGGCGCCGTACAGGAACGCGCGCGAGTATATTCGAATGGGCGGAAAGCGGCAATTATGCGGATACAAACGCGTACCGACCGGAAAAGCGGATTTTTACAGTCGGCATAAGGGGACAGGGCGGATTTTTGCAGTCGATATGCGGGAACTGGACTGGCGCTTTTGCAGTCGACCGCGGACAAGGGAACTTGGTTTTTATAGTTTTAATTTTGTTTACTGTCCGACTTTTACGGCAAACGTGCGTAAAACTCCCCTTGCCCAAAGAAAGCGGGAAAAAACCCGGCAAAATAAAAATTTTTGTAGCGCGATTTATAATGTAATGTTATTATTGGATTACGTTACGCTTGTTCGGAAACGCACTTCTCGGACAGGGCGATTACAATGCGAAAGGAAAAAAAGTGGTCATTCTAATCGATGTGGGCAACACGAATATCGTGTTCGGTATCTCCGACGGGGAAAAAATCATAAACACGCTGCGGACGGAAACGGTAAAACGGCAGGACTTTGAGTACGCGCACGTTTTAGAGGATTTATTGCGCTGCAAAGGAAAAATACTCAAGGCTGAAGGCGCGGTTTTGTCGTCCGTTGTGCCGGAAGTAACCGGTAAGATTTGCCGCGCCGTGCAGGAACTCTACGGCATACGCGCCGCGCTGGTCAATGAGATTGCCGACGGCTGTTTGACTATCGCGACGGACGCGCCCGATAAACTCGGCATGGATTTAAAAGCGGACGCCGCCGGCGCGCTCAAAAAATATCCCAATCCGCAGGTCATTTTCGACTTGGGAACGGCGACAACCTGCTCCGTGCTCGACGAACAGGGGCGTTACATCGGCGGCTCGATTATGCCGGGCTTGAAAATCTCGCTTGAAGCGCTGGCAAAGTCCGCATCTCAACTGTCGATGATCGACTTTATGATTCCGGTCAAAGAATACGTCGGCAAAAATACGCAGGACGCCATGCGCGTCGGAATGCTCTACGGGCACGCGCTCATGCTTGAAGGTTTTGCGCGCGCCATTCAAAAGCAGTTTTCAAAGCCCATGCACGTTTCGCTTACCGGAGGACTGTCGCATATCGTCAAATCGTACATGAGTTTGGACTGCGTTCTTGATCCGTATCTGACGCTTGAAGGACTTTTGTATTTGTATCAGGACTGGAAAAAGCGGAGCGACTGAACAAGGTTTTACGCCGGCGGAAACGAAGTTTATTCCAGTCGTCTTGTGCCGGTTGAAAATATTTTTAAGGAGGTACGATAAAAAGCGAAGCGATTGAGCAAGGTTTCATACCGACGGAAACAAAGTTTATTCCAGTCGTCTTATGTCGGTTAAAAATATTTTATAGGAGGTACGATAAAAAGCGTCGTCTACAGTATCGCCGCCGCTTTTTATCTCGAGTTTGCACGGATGTTTGATGTTTGCAGAAGGTATACGCGTATCGTTTTAATACAAAGCGAATGAATACGATACGCTATGTTTTGCAAACTCGCTCATTAAACGTGTGCGCTCACGCGCACGACTAAAAAGTTGTTTTGAGAAATTGAAATTTCCCAAAACAACTTTTTATAGGAGGTTTGTGTTATGGCACGGTACAAAAAGCAACTGAACAAAGAGGCCGCGCTGACAGTCGGGCTGTACGTTCTGTATTTTGGGTGGTGGTATTTTTTCGCCTATCACTTCGGCGAAAAGGACGTTGCAAAATACCGGTATGTGTTCGGGCTGCCCGAATGGTTCTTTTATTCGTGCGTGTTGGGGCTCATCGTCATCAACGCGCTGGTCTTTGCAGTCGTAAAGGCGTTCTTTCGGGATATGCCGCTCGATGATCCGAACGATTTTGAAAAATCGAAGATAATGGAGGAGAAAGAAAAATGTTAGTCGCCGTTCCTATTATCCTGTATCTTGCACTGATGTTGTTTATTGCGCTGCAAGTCAACAAAAAGAAGCGGAACGCCGCTGATTTTGCGGAAGAATACTATATCGGAAGCCGCGATATGGGCGGCGTCGTGCTTGCGATGACGCTTATCGCCACGTATGTCGGCGCAAGTTCGTTTATCGGCGGTCCGGGCGTCGCGTATAAACTCGGACTGGGCTGGGTGCTGCTCGCCTGCATTCAGGTGCCGACGGCTTTTTTTACGCTCGGCATTTTAGGAAAGAAACTTGCAATCCTGTCCCGCAAACTCAACGCCGTAACCCTGCTCGATATTTTGCGGGCGCGGTATAAAAGCGACGCAGTTGTAATTTTGAGCGCCTGTATGCTGCTCATCTTTTTTGCAGGCGGAATCGTCGCGCAGTTTGTCGGCGGCGCGCGCCTTTTTGAAAGCGTAACGGGCGCTCCGTACATCGTCGGGCTTGTCATCTTTGCATTCGTCGTTACCGTCTACACGACTATCGGCGGCTTCCGTGCCGTTGCGCTGACGGACGCCATTCAGGGCTTTGTTATGCTGCTTGCGACGTTTATTCTGTTTTTTATCGTGTTGAAAAAAGGCGGCGGAATGGAAAACATTATGCGCACAATCGGCGAACGCAATCCCGACTTGCTCAAGCCGGACTCGGGCGGGAACATTGCAAAACCGTTTATTTTATCGTTTTGGGTGCTCGTCGGAGTCGGACTTTTGGGACTGCCTGCCACGACGGTGCGCTGTATGGGTTTCCGCGACACGAAGGCGATGCACCGCGCGATGGTTGTCGGCACCTCCGTCGTGGGCGTTTTGATGCTCGGCATGCACTTAGTCGGCGTGATGGGAATGGCGGTCGAGCCCGATGTCGAAGTCGGGGACAAAATAATCCCGATTTTGGCGCTCAATCACCTGCACCCGCTTTTGGCGGGCATTTTTATCGGCGGCCCCTTGGCCGCCATTATGTCCACAGTCGACTCTTTACTGATCATCAGTTCGTCGACGATTATCAAGGACTTGTACTTGCATTACATCGAAAAGGATGCGCCGAAAGAAAAAATCAAAAAACTGTCCGCCTATTGTTCGCTCGGTTTCGGCGTGCTCGTGTTTTTGCTTGCGATCCGTCCGCCCGACCTTTTGGTTTGGATAAACCTGTTCGCGCTTGCGGGGCAGGAAACGCTTTTTTTCGCGCCCGTTTTGCTGGGACTGTACTGGAAAAGAGCGAACGCGATGGGCGCCGTGTCTTCGATGCTGGCGGGCACGGGTTCCTATCTGTATTTTACGGTTATGAAAACGCCTCTGTTCGGAATGCACGCCATCGTTCCGTCGCTTGCGATTGCCGTTCTTGCCTTTTTCCTCGGCACGAAATTCGGCAAAGCCCCGCAGGCTGAAACGGTGCAAGTGTTTTTTGAGGAATAGACGGCAAGGTTACAGGCGGCGGAGGATGGAGTTTGAAGGATTTAACGGAGTTACCGCCTGCACGAGTTTATCCACACTCTAAGGAGTGTGGATAAACTCGCAGAGGAAATATGGTTTGTTGGGCGTGTTTCCATAGGAAAGCGGCGGCTCTTCATTCATGAAGCGGCTTCGTGAGTTGGGGATACAGGCGCGGTTCAACGGGAAGACGGCGCTTCGACTTTGAAGCGAAGAAAGACACGCTGCTTTGTTTGAACGGTTGACGCGGCGTAAGGAGCGTATTTTGAAAAATGCACAACGAAAAATAGCGGGAGTTTTCATTTTTCTCTGCGCCGCTGCGCTGCATGCGGAAAAAAAGGCGATCGGATTTGACGCCGCGCTTGCAACCGGCGTTCCGCTCTACGGCAGTGGAACGAACGCGCCGTCTGCAAGAGATGACGCTCCGCACCGCATAATATTCGGTGTTGACGCCGATATGACGGTAAAAATTGCCGCGCCGCTGTATTTACTCGTCGGCGCGGACACGTTGTTTGACGCTGCGTGGAGCGGCTCGCACAGCGCAGTCCGAATAGACTACGCATTTTTCGGCGGGCTTAAAGTCTATCCGAACATCGGCGGCTTAAACGCCTCCGTCGCCTACGCGCTCGGGCGGCGCACCGATACCGAGTCAAGCGAAGGCGGAGAAAAAGCGGCAGCATCTTCGGCGTGGGGCAACGGCTTTAGGCTTTCAGTCGAATACGACTTTCTTTACCGCCGATCGCAACGCTGCGCGCCCGTACTCGGCATGTATTACCGCATGATGCCCCGTGGCGGTAATACATACGACAATATAATCGCCGTTTACGCCGGAGTAACGTTTTAGAATAAAACGAAAATCGACGAGTAAAACGCAAGTCCGCTGCAGGCGGCGGAGAACGGCGTTTGAAGGATTCAACGGGGCTGCCGCCTGCACGAGATTATCCACACTCGGATGAGTGTGGATAATCTCGTGGGGGAAAATAAGGTTGGGTGGGTAGTGGCTTAAAAGGGGAGACGCGACTTCATGGAGCGGCAAGCGGGGGAAGACGCGGTTTGTTGTTTTCGAGAGAAAGTCTTGCGGATAATGAGGGGCTTGCGGGCGGCGGAGTTGCGCAAACGACGCGGTTCTGTCTTTTGAAGGCACGGCTTGCGGACGGCGACGCTGCGCAGTGTGGTAACGGCTGCTTGAGCGCGGAAAATGCGTCAGGGGGCGGCGGAGATACTCTGCGCAAGAAAGGTATTTCCATACAGCGGGCTGCGTTTTTCCAGTCGGCTTGCATGTCGAGTGTCGTCCGCTTCCTCGACTGTAAAAACAGGGCTTTTCCAGTCCCCCCTGTGCAAAAAACAACGTCGTTTTCCGCCGCACCGCGCGTTTTCAGCAAAAATACCGCGCCCAAACAGAAAAATATGCCTCGCACAATTTCATTATCCCCAAGTTTGCGCTCAGCAAACTTGAGAGGGCGGCGCACCGTAAAATCCTTCACATCCTCGTAACAACCGCCCGACTCACACCGCCCGCAGCGCCGCTTCAACATCCGCGATAATGTCGTCCGCGCTCTCAAGTCCGCAGCTGAAGCGTACCAGTCCGCCGTCGATTCCTGCTGCGGAAAGTTGCTCGTCGGTCAGTTGGCGGTGAGTGGTGCTTGCGGGGTGTAAAACGCAGGTGCGGATGTCGGCAACGTGCACTTCAAGCGTCGCAAGTTTGAGCGCGCTCATAAAACGGATTGCAGCCTCGCGCCCGCCCTTTATGCCGACTGAAATAACGCCGCTTGTTCCGGCGGGAAGATATTTTTTTGCGCGTTCGCGGTACGGGTCTCCGTCAAGCCCGGGATAAAATACGCGCGCAATTTTCGGACTTTTTGCAAAATGCTCAGCGACCGCAAATGCGGTTTTGCAGTATTGCGGCATCCGCACGTGGAGCGTTTCAAGTCCCACGTTCAAGAGGAATGCGCTGTGCGCCGCCGGATAACAGCCGAAGTCGCGCATCAACTGCGTCCGCGCCTTGACGATGTACGCAGCGGCGCCGAAATCCTTTACGTAATTCAAACCGTGATAACTTTCGTCCGGCTCCACAAAGTCTGCGAACGCGCCGGTCGCCTTATGCGCGCTTGTCCAGTCGAAATTCCCGCTGTCGACAATCGCCCCGCCGCCTTGCAGCGCGTGCCCGTCCATGTATTTCGTCGTCGAATGCACGACGATGTCCGCGCCCCACTCAAAGGGACGGCACAAAATGGGCGTTGCAAAGGTATTGTCGACGATGAGCGGCACGTGATGGTCGTGCGCGGCTTTTGCCCAAACTTCAAAGTCGAAAACCGAAAGAGCAGGGTTTGCAAGCGTTTCGCCGAAGACGCATTTGGTATTCGGTTTGAACGCCGCCGACAATTCCTCGTATGACGCGTCAACGTCAACCCAAATGCACTCAATCCCGAGTTTTTTGAGCGTAAAGCCGAAGAGATTGACCGACCCGCCGTAAATCGACGAACTTGCGATAAAACTGTCGCCTGCGCTGCACACGTTCAAAATCGAAAGCAGCGTCGCCGCCTGTCCGCTTGACGTAAGCATACAGCCGGCTCCTCCTTCAAGCGCGGCAATCTTTTTTTCCACCGCATCGCACGTGGGATTGGCAAAGCGGGAATACAAAAATTCCGTCGGCTTGTCAAAAAGGGATGCCAAATGTTCGCACGAGTCGAACTTATACGTCGTGCTCTGCACAATCGGCAGCGCGCACGGCTGTCCGTTCTTGGGCTCATATCCTGCATGCAGGCATTTTGTTTCAATATTCATAAAAACCTTCCTTAAAAATTCTCTTCTGTGGGGGCATAGTATCACGTCATTTCGGGATTGTTTCCCGACAGGACGATTTGAATTCAATCTCCTTCCCCTGTTTCGCCATTTTCTGCGAGTTTTCAAAAGAAAACTCAGGTTAGGGCGGCGCTCCATCCGAGCATTCAAACGCCATAACAGTCGCCCTAACTCGCTCCTTGTTCGTAGGGTTTACCGTTTGCTACGGGCGCGTAGTTTTTGCCGCTGAATGCGACGAGCGCAAGCAGCGTAATGACGTAGGGCAGCAAAGTGAAAAACTCCGACGGAAAAAGGTTCCGCAAGGACGGAACGTTGACAACGTAGATTGAAAACGCAACTGCCGAGCCGAACAAAAGCGAGGAGCCGGTAATGCCCGCAGGCTTCCACCGCCCGAAGGAAACTGCGGCAAGCGCGATAAAGCCCGCGCCGTTAATCGTCGTCGAGGTGTATTGAATCGTCTGCGTCAGCACGAGGCCGCCGCCTGCAAGCCCCGCAAGCAGTCCCGACAAAACGACGGCGATATAGCGAATTCGTTTTACGTTAATGCCGACTGAAGCCGCCGCCTGCGGGTGTTCGCCGCACGCGCGTAAGTGCAGTCCGAACGGACGGCGGTACAGCGCAAACCACACGACTGCAACGACGGCAATCGCAATGAAAAACGTCGGGTAAACGCCGTTTTTGCCGGGCTGCATTCCCATGTTGTAGGGGCGCGTCCTGTCCGCATTGAAGAGCACCTGCGCCAAAAAGATTGTCAGCCCGTCGGCAAGCAGATTTATTCCGGTGCCAGAAATCGTCTGATCTGCATTCAATGAAACGGAGGCGTATGCGTGTATCAGCGACATTGCCGCCCCCGCCGCCGCGCCGAACACGAGCGAAAGCCACACCGACCCGCCGAACGAGGTTTCCATAAACACATGACTTGCCGCCGCCGTAAACGCGCCGATTCCCATCAGCCCTTCAAGCGCGATGTTTACCACGCCCGAACGCTCGCAAATCATGCCGCCGCACGCGGTAATCAAAATAGGAGAGACAATCATCAATACGGACGGAATAAGTCCGCCGAGCATTTCCATCATTTTTTTACCTCCGTCGCTAAAGTCGACTGTTTATGCGTTACTTCCTTTTTAAGCTGCCACTGCAGATAGAGTTTCAGCCCCGCCCTCAGCGCAATAAAAACGACTATCAAACCTTGAATAATAAACGTAATTTCTTTTGGAATGCCGTTATCCTGCATAATGCCCTGCGCGCGCGCAAGCATACCGAACAAAAGCCCCGCAAACAGCGTTCCGCCCGCCGTGTTGTTGCCGACGAGGGCAACCGCAATTCCCGTAAAGCCGTAGCCTTCAAGCGAGGTGGGAATTCTTCCGTAGTCGAACGACCCCAACGCCACAATTCCGCCTGCAAGCCCTGCGAACGCGCCAGAAATCGCCATAGAAAGCACAATGCTTTGCACAACGGGGATACCTGAGCATCGCGCCGCGTCCTTGTTAAAGCCCGTCGAGCGCAGTCTGAATCCGAGATTGGTCTTTTCCATCAAAAACCAAAACAAAACGACTGCGCAAACCGCCATAAAAAATCCCAGATTGAGTTTTGAGCCGTTCGTAAGCGCGTCAAGAAAGCGCGCTCGGATTGACGCCGTATGCGGAAAAGATGCCGTTTGGTAGGTGTTTGCGCCCGGAAGCCCAAGCAGGATAATGCGCGCAAGGTAGAGCGCAATGTAGTTGAGCATAATCGTTGCGACAACTTCCGACACTTCAAACTTCGCTTTAAGAAAACCGACAACGCCGCCCCACAGCGCGCCCACAACAATCGCGCTCAAGATTGCAACCGTCCAGTGAAGGACGACGATCTGAGGCGCGTAAAGCGCAAGCAGCGTTGCAGCCGTCATGCCGGCAAGATATTGCCCTTCCCCGCCGATGTTAAAAAGTCCCGTGCGCGCCGCAAACGCCATCGTAAGTCCGCATAAAATATACGGCACGGAAACGTTGAGCCATTCGCCGATGTAGCGGATTTCCCAGCGCATCTGTCCTTTGTTATTCCAAAATATTCCCGTCAGCACTTGGAAAAACGACTTGTACATTCCCGAAGGACTGCGCCCGACCAGCCGAATCAAAATCGCCCCGCACAAAAAGCCCAAAACGACGACGAATATCGACGCCGCCTGACTTGAGGTACTCAAAAAGCGAATCATGCTGTTGACGTTTGTAAAATTGCGAATCCAGTTTTTTTTCTTCATTATTACGCCTCGCTTGCCGGAGCGTTTTTCGCCCCCGCCATCATCACGCCGATTTCCGTTTCCGTGATGTCCGCCGCTTCAAACACGCCCGCGATCGAACCGCCTGAAATTGTCGCAATGCGGTCGCAAAGATTCATAATTTCGTCAAGTTCAAACGAAATCAAAAGGACTGCGCGCCCCTTGTCGCGCTCGGCAACAATCCGCCTGCGGATATACGAAATTGCGCCGACGTCAAGCCCGCGCGTCGGCTGCGCAAAAATCAACAGTTCCGGCGCAAGTTCAATTTCGCGCGCAATAACGACTTTTTGCTTGTTGCCGCCGGACATTGCGCCCACCGGAGTCAGCGCGCCCTCCCCGCAGCGGATGTCAAAGTCCTTGATGAGCTGTTCGGTTTTATCCTGCATCGCCTGATAATCCAAAAGCCCGCTTTTTGAACTGAACGGCGGTTTGTAATAATTTTTGAGCGCGATATTTTCGGCGGCGGTAAACTCCGAAACAAAACCGTGTTTTTGCCGGTCTTCAGGAACGTGCCCGATGCCTTCTTCAATCCGCTTCCGAATCGAATGCTTGGTGATGTCGACGCCGTTGAGCAAAATCGAGCCGCTTTCAACCGGCGTAAGCCCCGTTACCGCGTAAATCAATTCGCTTTGCCCGTTGCCGTCCACGCCCGCAATGCCGACGATTTCACCGGCGCGCACGTCAAGCGAAAGGTCTTTTACGGCAAGACGGGAGCGCGTATTTTTTACGTTCAAATGCCGAATGGAAAGGACTGTTTTTCCGGGTTTTGACGGCGCTTTATCTATCGTAAGTTTTACTGCGCGCCCGACCATCATTTCCGCAAGATCCGCCCCGCTTACGTCCTTTACGGCGACCGTCCCCACGACGCGTCCCCGGCGCAGCACCGTACAGCGATCGGCGACCGCTTTAATTTCATTCAATTTGTGCGTGATGATGATAATCGTTTTGCCTTCCTCTTTGAGACGGCTGATTATATTCATCAATTCGTCGATTTCCTGCGGAGTGAGCACCGCGCTCGGCTCATCGAAAATGATAATGTCCGCGTTCCGGTAGAGCGTTTTGAGGATTTCCACGCGCTGCTGCATTCCTACCGTAATATCTTCTATTTTATCGCGCGGATTGACTTTCAGCCCGTACCGCTTGGAAAGAGATGCGACGCGGTTTTCAGCGGTTTTTAAGTCCAGCATGCCGAATTTGTCGACCGGCTCGTTCCCCAAAACGATGTTTTCCGTAACCGTGTAGTTGTGCACCAACTTAAAATGCTGATGCACCATGCCTATCCTGAGTTCCGTCGCGTCGTTCGGCGTTCTGATTTTGACTTCTTTGCCCCGTATGCGGATAACGCCCGAATCCGGCTCGTAGGCTCCGAACAAAATCGACATCAAAGTCGACTTTCCGGCTCCGTTTTCGCCGAGCAGGGCAAGCACTTCGTTATTTTTGACCGTAATGCTTACGTTGTCGTTGGCGACGATGCCGGGAAAGGTTTTTGTTATGCCGAGCATTTCTATCGCGTTTGTTTCCATATTGATTCCTATTAAAAAAAACAGACCGCAGAATGCTTTTGTCTGCGGCCTCATCGTTTTATCAAGTCAGGCGGTGCGCTAGTCGTCCTTTGCGCCGAGCCCTGCGGGCACCAGTCCTTTTTCAAGGGCTTCCCTGTACGTCCCGACAACGGTAACCGCACCGGAAATAATATCGGACTTCATCGCATCGACTGCCCGCACCACTTCCGGCTTGAGTTCCGCGTTCGTCAGCGAATAATCAACGCCGCCGTCGGCAAGGCTTAATTTGTGAACGCCGCTTTTAAAGTCGCCTTCTTCAATGCTTTTCAATGCCATAAGAGAGGCGGTTTCAACTTTTTTCACCATTGAAGTAAGAACGACGGACTTTCCTTCGGCGTACTTGCCCGCTTCCCATTGATCTGAGTCAACGCCGATTGCCCAAATGTTTTTTCCCTGCGTGCGGTACTCTTTTGCCTGCGCAATGGCGCCGTTGCCTGTGCCGCCTGCCGCGGAGAAAATCGTGCACACGCCGGAATCGTACCAGTTTTTCGCCTGCGCTTTCGCTTTTTCCGGCGCGCTCCAACTGTTTGCGTAATAGTCCACGATTTCCGCCTCCGGCATTACCGCGCGTATTCCCTGTATATACCCGACTTCAAACTTCGTAATCGTCGCGCCCGGAACGCCTCCGATAAACCCAAACTTCGGCTTTTCGATTCCGTCCGCCTGCGCCTGCAATGCGGCAACCGCGCCCACGAGGAACGAACCTTGCTCTTCATTGTAAACGTACTGCGCAAGATTCGGAGCGTCTTTGAGCCAGTCGACATCGACAATCATAAAGTTTTGGTCGGGATACTCCGCAGAAACTTCTTCAATCGCGTTCGCAAACGTAAAACCGCACCCGATGATAAGGTCATAGCCTTTGTCGGCAGCCTGTTTCAAGTTCGGAATATACATATCCTGCGTTTGACTGGTGATAACGTCGTACAAGACGCCGCGTCCCTTTGCGTTTTCAACGCTGTCGCCGTAAAACGCCACAATTCCGCGCCACGCCGCCGCGTTAAACGACGCATCGTCAATGCCGTTCGCGTCCGTCAACAGCCGCACCGTAGGACGGGACGCTTCTTCCGTTTTTTTCTTCGCGCATCCGCTAAAAAAGAAAACGCCTGCCGCAAGGCAGAGCATTACATTAAAAATATTTTTTTTCATTTTGAAATATCCTCCAAAAGTTTTCGTTGTCTTCTATTATAAATACCTTTTGCAAAACTACAACAGGAAAAGTTGGACGGCGGGGAATGATGTATGCATGACAAAACGGTGCTGCCGCCCGCATGAGATTCGCGGATGGGTAGAATGTTATTTGGAAGATTTAACGCTATTTCCCAACCGCACGAGTTTGTCGATCGGTTGCTGCAGGATTTGAGAGACATAGTTATGTACCGCTCTCCAGAGTTTTGCCTGCGGCAAAACTCGCGGTAGAATTGGTTTGGGGGTGGCGGCATAGTGAACAACACGCGGCATTGGATAAGCAAAAGGATTGGAAAGGACTTTCTGCCAAAGAGATTTCTACCGAATGGTCTTGCATTCTGCAAACGTACGGGAAAATGTGGCTTGGGGCGGGGGCATAGAGAAAAGGGGCGGCATTGGATAAGCAAAAGGATTGGAAAAGACTTTCTGCCAAAGAGATTTCTACCGAATGGTCTTATATTCTGCAAACGTACGGGAAAATGTGGCTTGGGGCGGGGGCATAACAGAAAAAACGCGGTATTGTAATAAGCGAACGGAATGCTAAATTCAGAATGAGCGGAAAAAGTTTTAATTACGCATTACGAATTAAAAATTCCGCACTAAAAAAAGCCTTGACACCGCGCGCCGTTACGGGAACGATGGGGACAGGCTTTCGGCTGCCGCAGTTTGCGGCGCGGAGTCTGCAGAGGGAATTGCGGCGGCTTACGGTATGAAATACCGGCGCGGAATGAGCGTTTGCAAGTCCTTTTGCGGTATAAAAATGTAAAAGCGAGGGTTCGCGCATGAAACAAACAAACAATCAAACAAACAAACAATCAATCAATCAATCAATCAATCAATCAATCAATCATGCATTAAGTCTCTTTCAAAAATCCCGCTCATCGTATTGAGCGCGGCGGCATTGC
>JBQNBN010000001.1:0-83497 GCA_052169915.1 Treponema sp. | reverse complement strand
CGCTTTTCGCCGCCGACAATCGTTTCTTCCGTCGGAAAAAATGCGGGCTTGTTCACGGCAATCAAGTTGACGTCCTCGTAAAGCACGCCGGCATCCGTCAATTCAAACGCAATGTCGTCGGCCTGCTTTTCAAAAAAGAATTTTTCTTTATCGAATTCGACTTGTACCGTCTGCCCGCGCAAAAGTTCGTACGCAGGGCGGCGGATTTGCGCACCGTCAACGCTCACGGCTCCCGCGACAATCATTCGCCGTATTTTTGAATTCGACAACATTATAGTAGAAGATTTTTTGCAAGAATTGGACACGGCGCGGACAAGTTCGGCTCGCAGCAAAATATCGAGCCGCGTTTTTGAGTCGACGTGAAAGGTAAATGTCATAGGATTTTGTAATCTGGACCGTCGCCGCCCGCAAAGATTTTGACCGCGCACTTTTCCATGCAGACGTTATTCGAGAATGCGGCAATATCGGAACTTTCGGGCGAAAGTAAATCGTCGGGGCTGAAGTCGGTCTCAATAATGCATTCCTCTCCCTCACCGGAAAGCCTCGCGAACGCTCCGTTTAGGCGCACGATATTGCGGACGACCGCGAGCAGGTGCGAAAGCCGCTTTTCGTCGTATTTGATTTTGAGGAATGACAACTGCATTTTTTCGATTTCCGAATGCGGCGCGTCCTCAGGCGTAAAACCGGAGCGAAAGTGGCAGTGCCCGAGCCGCTGCCACTCTGCAAAGTCGGCAAAAAAGCGCGACGGCTGAATTTTAAGCGGTTTTAAGACCGGCAAAAACCACGGCACCGCGCGCCCGGCGGAATAAAAGGTTCGGCAGGCAAACGCGATGTCCCGCGCGTGCCGAATGTCGCGGGCGGAAAACAAAGCCGTTACGCGCGCCGGATGCGTTTCATCAGCGGAGATTTCAGTCTGTTCAAAGTCGATGTGATTGGGATACAGAGACGCTGTAAAGTCGAGACGGTCGCAAAAGGCTTTGAGAGAGTCGCCGTCTGAGTCGGCATAAAAAAGATGAACGCCGAAGACGAGCGACGCATTATTGAGCAGCGCCGCCCGACGCGAATACAATTTTTTATCGAAAAAAGTTTTTCCGTCCGCGCCTGCAAGCGTAAAATCCAACTCAAGCGAGCAGCTTAAAAAAGAAGCGGCGCGGCAAATCTCCGCGTCAAGTGCGGAAGGTGCAATTTCTATAGAAAAAAACGCGTCGGGAAAAGCGCGCTCGGCAATGCGCAAAAAGCGCAAAACCGCCGCTTTATCCTTTGCGAACGCCGTATCGCGGATAAAAATGACTTTTTCTCCGGCAGTCTTACAGCGCGCTAAAAAATCTTCAATTTCCTGCGCCGTCCATTCCGATACGCCGGACGAATTCGACAAATCGGGTTCGCTCACAGCAGCGGAATTCCTGCCGCGCTGCATTCGCTTCGGACGCTTTCGGGCCACGCGCTTACCTGCGTTTCGCCGATGTGCGCTTTGCGGAGCAGGAACATACACAGCCGCGACTGTCCGATACCGCCGCCGAGCGTAAAACTCAATTCGCCGTTCAAGAGGCGTTTGTGAAAGTCAAGTTCCGCCCGCTCTTCCATGCCGCGCTCTTTGAGTTGTGCGCGAAGCGATTCAGGACTGACGCGGATTCCCATCGAAGACAGTTCCAACGCTGTCCCCAATATGCTGTTCCAAAGAAGCAAATCGCCATTTAAGCCGACGTGTCCATCGCCGCTTTCGGTAATCCAGTCGTCATAGTCGGGAGCGCGGCCGTCGTGCACCGAGCCGTCCGGCAGCTTGCCGCCGATTCCGATGATAAACACCGCGCCGTATTTTTTTGCCGCCGCGTTTTCGCGTTCTTTCGGCGATAATTTGGGATATTCGCGCTGCAAGTCATCCGAATAAATGAGTTTTATTTCTTCGGGGAGAATGGGCGAAAGTTTTGAATAATGGTCAAAAATATAAAATTCCGTGCGCTTGAGGCTTCGGTAGACTTTTTTTACGATGTCGAGCAGAAAAAATACGTTTCTGTCCTTTTCGTCAATGCACAATTCCCAGTCCCACTGATCAACATACAGCGAGTGAATGGCGTCGAGCGTTTCGTCTGGACGGATAGCGTTCATGTCCGTGTAAATGCCGAAGCCCGGCTTACAGCCCATCTCCGTTACCTTGAGCCGCTTCCACTTTGCAAGCGACTGCACAATTTCCATGCGCTGCCCGCCCATCTCCTTGACTGCAAAAGACACGGGCTGTTCAACACCGTTTAAGTCGTCGTTGATGCCAAGCCCCGACGGCACAAAAAGCGGCGCCGTAACGCGCGTCAAGTTCAACTCGGTTGAAAGCGACGTCTGAAAAAAATGTTTTATCGCGACAATCGCGTGCTCGGTCTCCCGAACCGCGAGAACAGGTTTGTAGTTAGCAGGAATTTTATACATAGTGAGCGCATATTAGCGGGATACGTGGAAATTTTCAATTGCGGTTTGTTTGGGAGTTAGATGGAGAATTCACGTCTCAAAAGAAGTTTAGATTTTGAATAAAATAATTTTTCAGAAATATTTCCAATAAATTACCAAAATCAACAAATTTTAGGAATATATTCCAAAAACTTGTTGATTTTACAAAGTTTTCGGAATAAACTTCCAGCATGGAAGAGCAAGATGAAAGAGAGTTTCCAAGAATAGTCAGGAAAGAATACCTTGAGCGTTTAAGGAACCTGCGGCACAAAAAACTCATAAAAATTGTTACGGGAATACGCCGCTGCGGAAAGTCTACTGTGCTGGAGACGTTCCGCGATGAACTTCTGTCGGAAGGCGTAAAAAAAGAGCGGATTATTTTTATCAACTTTGAGGATTTTGAATACAAGTCTTTACGAAATCCCGATTCGCTTTATTCCTTTATAAAGGAACGCCTTACAACTGATATGAACTATATTTTCCTTGATGAGATTCAGCGTGTGGAAAATTTTCCGGATGTTGTGGACAGTCTTTACATCAAAAAAAATGTGGACTTATACCTCACCGGCTCGAATTCCTCCCTTCTTTCAAGTGAAATTGCAACGCTCATCAGCGGTCGTTATGTAGAAATAAAAATGCTTCCGCTTTCATTTAAAGAATTTGTTCAAGCGACAAATCAGACTGCAAATCTTTCTTCCGCATACAGGCAGTATGTTCAGACAAGTTCTTTTCCGTACGTTATTGAGCTTCTTGAAACTCCGCAGGAAATAAATTCGTATCTTGAGGGAATCTACAACACGATTTTGGTCAAGGATATTGTTGACAGGAAGAGAATTACCGACACGCTTATTTTAAAAAGCGTAACTCAGTTTCTTTTTGACAACATCGGGCTGGAACTTTCATCTAAAAAAATCGCCGACACGCTCACGTCGAACAGCAGAAAGTCGGATTCCAAGACGATTGAAAAATACGTGAGCGCGCTTGAGGAAAGTTTTATCGTATACCGCGCAGACCGTTATAACATAAAAGGAAGGGAATATCTGAAAAGTCTTGAAAAATATTACGCGGCGGATGTCGGGCTACGTAATTTTATGCTCGGGAAGAAGGCGATGGATGTCGGGCACATTCTTGAAAATATTGTCTATCTTGAACTTTTGCGGTGCGGATATTCCGTGTATGTGGGGAAAATTGACGCTTTTGAAGTCGATTTTGTCGCTCAAAATCAAAACGGCAACACGTATATTCAAGTTGCTGCCAGCGTGAGGGATCCTTCTACGTTAGAGCGCGAACTAAAGCCGTTAAAAATGATAAAAGACAATTACTCCAAAATGATTTTAACGCTCGATGACGACCCCGAAGCCGACTACGACGGAATTATCAGAAAAAATGCGTTGGAATGGCTGATGGAAGCGGGAAAATAGATTGCAATATGAAGAAAAAAGCAAGAACTTGCAAAACAGCAAGGTATGCTGCTTAGCTTAAACAAGCGGGAAAATAGAACAGAGTAAACATATTTTAACGAGGGGGTAAAATAAAGTTGAAAATTCGAAATTTTCGAGGGAATGAAAATAAAACTGTGATTACTTCTGATGACCTCACTGCTATTGTGGAAAAATGCTGCGGAGGAAGTTTAAACTTAGACCTTCTATTCTATCTATATGATGCTCTATAACTGCGCCTAAAACTTTTTTTATCTTCTTCCTTTAACATAAATGCAACATATTTTGTTTCAAGTTGATTATTTTTTATTCGCAAAACATCGCAATGGTCGGTTGGATAAAATTTTTGCTTTTCCGGAATAACATTTACCGTCCAATCGCCATCAATTCCCCATACCGCAGCTGGAACGTCAAACTTGTACATAACAGGCGGTAGTTTTTTCTTCGTAGTGTGTATCGCATTTCAAAGTAATCACTTCCAAAACGAAAGTTTCCGCTCCATTCAATACAAAAAACCGAAAAGCCAGATGGGAATTCTTTTATCCGTTCCGAATTCAATGTCGTCTGCGATTATATAAGAATCCGGAATCTCTTGAATCTGCTTCCGATTTTTATTTTTTCCGCCGATTTCAAACGTATATTTCGAATCAACGTAAAAATCGCTTTGTTCTGAAAAACACACCTTGTGAGAATGCGCAAGTTGGTTCAGCGCAAACGTTTCCCGCCTGCTCCCTTTATCCGTTTTTTCTCCGCTGAAAAGTTCCATAAGATTTGTGTTTTCAAGCAATATCTTTTCAGGCTTTTCCAAGACGCTCAGTCCGCGCGCTTTTTTGTAGAGTTGATTGATAAGCCGCGCATCTTCAAGATACTTCAAATACTGCAATAACGTTTGCCGTGAAATTCCTATTATCGAAGCAAGTTGAGATATATTCGGAATAAACGGAGCGGACTCCCCGATGATTGCAAGCAATTTTTTTATTTTTGGAACATAACCGATTTCAACGCCGCGAAGAATCGGCAGTTCGATTTCCAAAATCATATTGATTGTTTCGTTTAACCGGTTTAGATAGTCGTCTTTGCCTTCAAGAAAGTAGGGATAATAGCCGGAAGTCAAATAATCGTCGAAAAATTCAAACGGTTTCATTTCCGACGCGATTTTCGCAGAAAGGCTTTCATTATCGTTGATAATTTGTTCGAGAGAGAGGACTGGAAACGCATATCCTTGGGTCAAATAAAGATATTCTCTGAACGAAAGTCCCGCAAGTTCGTAAACTAGAGTACGGCGGCTCAAATCCGCCCGCGCATTTAAGATTTCAAGCAGCGAAGAGCCGGTGAACGCAATGTGGAGTTCAGGGCAGTCATCATATAGATTTTTGATTTCCTGCGACCAGTTAGGATATTTGTGAACTTCGTCCAAAAAAAGATGCGTTCCTCCGCGGCGGATAAAATTTTCTGCAAGCCAAGAAAGCGTATTTTGGGAGAAATAGATATTATCAAGGCTTACATACAGGACTTTATTCAAATTGTCTTGAAATGTCTTTTTTATGTGCTGCAGGAATAAAGTCGTTTTTCCCGTTCCTCTTGAGCCCCGCAAACCGATGAGCCGTGCATTCCAGTTTATAGAATTTTCCAACTCCCGCTCAAAGGACGGCAGCGGAAAGTTTAACTTTTTTCTAAAGTTCTGAATCAGCGTTTCCATAAGCAGAGATTACAATAAGTTGGTATTTTTGTTAAGTAGAGTTTACAAATATTGCGTTTTTTTCTTGGCGTTTGCATCCGCACGAGTTTGCTTAAACGCAAACTCGCAAAAAACGGAGTTCTATCTGTTTGTCTGTCGGGCATTTAATTTTATTATCTGCTCGTTTTTGCCGCCGGCAAAAACGAGTGCGGACGGTAACTAGACTCCAGCGTTCACACTCCATTCTTTGCCGTCCGCCGATCACCTCACGACGATATTTCCTTTTGTGCCGGCGATCGAAATGCGGGCGGTAACGGAGTAATTAAAATCCAAATAGTCGTCTTGTATGCCGTCGGAAAAAATGACGCCGTTTTCTCCCATCTTCGACTCAATTAGAAAGTCCGTAGAGGCGGTTATAGAGCCGAAAACCATTTTTACGCCGGTGTTGACGCTCGGAAACGGCTCTCTGACGGCGAAGATCAACGTATCCGCACTCCAGTCGGCATTGGATTTTGCGCCTGAGGCAAACGCGCGCTTTGCTTCCCCGCCGGCAATTCCCGCCGCGCCTGCGAGCACGCTTTTCATCCAGCCGGATGAGCCGAGCGGCGTTGAAACGATAATGCCGCTTGAAGACTGTTGTTCAACGGCGCCGTCAAGAGAAAGCGAATAGCGCGCCGAAGTATGATTTTTAACGCCGATAAAAAAGTCGTTGACGGCATAGAGCGTTTGATTGTCGGACAAATGGATTTTTGCTTTTGTAACCTGCTTTATTTTTGACTTGCCGCTCAAGGCTTGCCGGATAACCTCATCCGATTCGTCTACGGAAAACTGCGACAGCACGCCGTCCCATCGATTCGAATCGGGGTTGATGCCGATGAGTTTTTGCCCGTCCAGATATTTAAGCGTATTTGCAATCAGTCCGTCCTGTCCGATAGTGATAACCAAATCGTTTTTACCGAAAACAAAATTCGGCAAAAACTTCCAGTCGAGCGTCTGCGCCGCGCCGATTTTTTGCGCCGTCTTTGTCAGCGTACGCAGCGCCGCGTAATACGTTTCATGTTCGTCTTCATAGTCGGTAAAATCCGCATTCAGATGTTCAATGTAGAATTGCGCCTGCCGCTTCGTGTTAAAGCGCGCGACAAGCGCATCCAAACGGGTCGGACGGCTGACGATGATGATTTTATTCATGCGTTTTAATCAGTTGCTGCAGCAATTCCGAACTGATATTGAGTTCGCCGATTTTTCCAGCGTGTTCGGCAAGTCCGGTAAAGGCGTTGGCTATCAGTCGTTCCGGCTCCATGCCGATTGAAGAAAGCGCTTTTACAATCTCAGGATTAACATTTGCCAAAGGTTCAAGCACCGCGTTCAGCGCATACGCTTTTATGTCCGCTTCGGTTTTTCTATTTTTGACGGAAATATCGATAAGTTTTGCGTTTTCCTGCTCCTGCTGAATTTTAAACGCCATATTTTCCTGCAAAATAACGCGTTTTTTCTCTTGTATCGCCCGTTTTCCTTCCATGTGCGCTTCCATAATCTGCCGCTCCTTTTCTTTCACGGCGATTTGCGTATTCAATTCATTTTCTTTTATCTTCCGCTCCTGCTCAACCGCCGCATTCCGCCGCTTGTACACCGCATCGTCGGCTTCCCGCAGGATATTTTCACGCGTTTCGGCTTCCAACGCCCGCGCCGTTTCCTTGTTCGGCGCAATCGAAAGAATATTGATATTCGTTACCGCAAGTCCCAGATTTTGAAGATACTCATTGCCGCTCACCGCCTCTTTCAGCGCCGCTGCAATCCTGTCCGCCGATTGTATCGCTTCCCGAAGCGTCAAGCGGGAAATTTCAGTTTTCGCCATCGTGCGAACGATATTGATGATAATCTGACTGAGTTTTTCCGGATCGTCCGACGCATACGTGTAATTTTTAAGGTTGACTGAAAAATTGACTTGCTCAGCGATTTTGTCCGTGTCGGCGACTTTATAAATCAAATCGCCTTGAATAGTCAGCGTTTGATAGTCGCTTGACATCTCTTCAAAGACGAACGGAGCGTTTTTTGTTTCCAAGGGAATTTGGATAATCGACGTTGACGGCTCATAAAACCAAAACGACAGCCCGCGCCCCTTTTTGACGACGGAGCCCTTTTTCACCACGTGAATATAGTAATTGGGTTCAAACTTTACGAATTTTATTCCGAACATACGGATTTCATCTCCTTATATTTGCATGAAAACTGTCCAACAGCGAGGTTCTCAAATAGTTTTATTATTAGACCTATTCGGAAACTTTAGTTTCAGAACAGGTTACCCTGAAATAGGATGTTCTAGATCGTGCTATTTGCGCGATTTAGAACTCGTCAACCTGTTCAACAACTCCGTTGTCGAACAGGTCTATTATAGGAAAATCTGCATGACGGCGCCATAGGAAGAAGAAATTTCGATTGGCAAGAGGGGGACTTCCGACAGTCGCGGACAGTCTTGATTTACGCATATTGAGAAAATATTTTCTTTTACATAAATTGCAAAAGTGTCAGAGTTGTGCTATGCTAACTTTAGTTAGAGAGTGCTAACTTAGACAATCTAAAAAACGTAAAAAGGATTTGACACCGTGTATGTGCAGGAAAAAAATCGGCATTCGGCATTTGAAGATAACTATAAGTCGATAACGGCAGTTTATAAAAAGCTCGCATTTCTTACCGGTAAAAAGACGTTTAGCGTACTTTTACTTTGCTTTTTCCTATCGTTTTGCTATGCAATTCCCCCCGTCGATTTCTTTACAGGGGTCGGCGGAAAACTTGCCTTCCCTTCGGCGTCGCAAAAAGAAAAAGGCGGAGCGGGAGCCGGCGGCGGCGGATACCTTGAAGGCGGCATTGAGTTTTTCAACATCCAAACCGAACTTTTCGCTTCCGTTTCCTATCTTTCCGGCGGCGGACTTGTAGAGCGTATGCTTGAAAGTGAAATCGGAGTCGGCGCGTCTTACGTTTTTAGCAAGAAAAACGCCCGCCGTCTTCCCGCATGGCTTGCAATTCGTCCGCATATCGGCGTTTTTGCGGATATATACGCGGCTGATGTATATAAAAGCGCGGTGCAAAAAGACGAAGGCAGACTTTCTTCGGCAAAAGGCGTTACGGCAGGCTTTAGTCCGGGGCTTTTTTTCGACTTTCCAAATCTCATCACGCTCAAGCGCGTAAAAATCGTTCCGACAGTCGGCTTTGAAGAATCCATCCGCTTTGACCGCGTCAGCGGCATATATGCAACTCCGTTTTTGAATGCAGGCGTCCGCTTCTTTTGGGATGCGCCGAAAAAACGCGCCGAGCCTCCGAAGCCGGAAGAGCGTATTGCAGAAATGCCCGAACCTGAAAGTCCCGCTGCGGAAAAACAGATGCCGCCAGAACCGATATATCTTCCGTTTATCATATTTCCGCCCGATTCGGCATCGCTTTTTGAATCTCCTTTTGCAACTCCCGCTCAAAAAGAGGAATGGGAAAGCGCGCTCAACGAAGTCGCAGAGGCTTTGACTGAAAATCCCGATTTAAGCATGGCGATTATCGGCTATGCCAACAGCGTTACGGGTACGGCGGGAGAAAACGCAGTGGTATTGATTCCGCTGTCTCTAAAACGGGGCGAGTACGTCCGCGCGGAGCTTGAAAAACGCGGTATTGCGCCGGAGCGCATGACGGTTCGCGCGGACGGCGCAGGCGAATATTCTTCCGCCGACGGCTGGAAAAACAGGCGGGTGGAGTTTTTGCTGATGAAAGAAGAGAACGCTGAAAACGAAAGCTTTTAGCGTTTCCTTGAGATTTAGTTGTTGGATATAGTTTTTGGAAGGAGTGTAATATGAAAAGATTGTTTGCGGTACTGGCGGCATTGTCCGCCATTGTATTCAGCGGCTGCATGGAACTGTTTGAAAATGACGGCATTTCCGCGTCCTACACAGTCGAATGTTACCGCCGGAACGCCGAAGATTCCGGTTACGCTTTGTGGCGGGACGGAAGTTCGGTTCATGACGGCATTGCAGGCAGAATGACCGGCGTCATCGCCAAACCGCTCGCAGGTTTTACGGTCAAAACGATTACTCAAAAGAAAATCCGAAGCGACGGCAGCACCGTCGTACAAATCTATTACGAGCGAAAAACCGTAACGCTCTCCTTCAATCCCGACGGAGGAACGCCTGTCCCGTCATCAGTAAGCGGAAAATACGGCGCGCCCGTCCAGTCGTCTTCTATTACACCCCCGACGAAAGCGGGATATACGTTCGGCGGATGGAAGCCTACGCTTCCGTCAACGTTCCCCGCGGACGATACAACATATACAGCGCAGTGGAATGCAGGCGGCGGCACCACGTACAAAGTCGAGCACTATCAAGAAAAAGTTGCAGGCGGCTACGAACTTGTAAACTCTGCCACAGAAACAAAAACCGGCACGACGGGAGCGAACGCCGTTTATACAGCGAAAACGTATACGGGATTTACGTATGACGCATCTAAAACGAATATAAACGGAATTAAGCAATCGAGCGGCACAATAAACGCGGACGGAACTACCGTCGTAAAACTCTACTACAACCGGAAAACCGTAACGCTCACATTGGATTCAAACGGCGGAACGCATATCCTGTCATCAGTAAGCGGAAAATACGGCGCGACGGTACCGACTGTTACGGCTCCGACGAAAGCGGGATATACGTTCGACAGCTGGACACCTCAGCTTCCGGCAACATTCCCCGCGGGCGATACAACATATACGGCGCAGTGGAATGCAGGCGGCGGCACTCCGTACAAAGTCGAGCATTATCAAGAAGATATTGCAAGCGGCTACAAACTTGTAAACGCTGACACGGAAAACAAAACCGGCACAACGGGAACAAATGCAGCGTATTCTCCGAAAACGTATACGGGATTTACGCATGATTCAGCAAAAACGAATATAAACGGAATTAAGCAATTGAGCGGCTCAATAAACGCGGACGGAACTACCGTCGTAAAACTCTACTACAACCGGAAAACCGTAACGCTCACCTTTAATGCCGACGGAGGAACGCCTGTCCCGTCATCAGTAAGCGGCAAATACGGCGCGCCCGTCCAGTCGTCTTCTATTACGCCCCCGACGAAAGCGGGATATACGTTCGGCGGATGGACACCTCAGCTTCCGGCAACGTTCCCCGCGAACGATGAGACCTACACGGCGCAGTGGAATGCAGGCGGCGGCACCGCGTACAAAGTCGAGCATTATCAAGAAGACATCGCAGGCGGAAACTACACGAAGATAGACACGGAAAATAAAACCGGCACAACGGGAGCGAACGCCGTTTATTCACCGAAAACGTATACGGGATTTACGTATGACGCATCTAAAACGAATATAAACGGAATTAAGCAATCGAGCGGCACAATAAACGCGGACGGAACTACCGTCGTAAAACTCTACTACAACCGGAAAACCGTAACGCTCACATTGGATTCAAACGGCGGAACGCCTGCTGTTCCGTCTTCCATAAGCGGCAAGTACGGCGCGCCCGTCCAGTCGTCTTCCATTACGCCCCCGACAAAGGCGGGCGCTGCGTTCGACGGCTGGAATCCGCAACTTCCGACGGAGTTCCCTGCGGAAAATAAAACATATATGGCAAAATGGAAGGCGGCGGATTATAAAATTACAGGGTTGAAATATAAAAGCGGATTTGGCGGATATGATAATCGATATATAGTAACCCCTGATACCTACGCATCCCAAATAAACTCCGTATGGTTCAACGGAGAGCCTGGGAATAAAAAAGATCATAAAAATGCTATAGGTGCAGCAGGTCAAAATAAGGACTTAAAGGCATACTGCATTGAGAGGGCTTTTATATATTTTCATAAGGAATTAGAAGTCGGCACCAAAGTCGAATTGAAAGATACGGGCGGAAACGTATTAGGCTCCTTTACGTATCAAGGCGAAGGCGTTGATTTCACTGCGAACAACTAAGAAGGGATAAAAGATTTCTTTCCCGATTTCCGGCGCTCAAACGGCATCGGAAAGTCCTGCGGCGGCAGACGGCGTAGCGGCGCGCCGCTTCCGGCGAAAGGATAAACCGGAAGCAAAATCGCTTTAGGCGTTAGGACTCAAAAATCGGTTATCGTTTCGACGGGAACAGCAGCAGTCGGACGCCATCGCCTCCGGCGACATTTCCCACGGACGATAAAGCGTTTTCGGCACAGTGGAATGCGGGCGGAGGCGCCGCGTATACAGTCGAGTATTGTCAAGAAGACGTTGCAGGCGGAAGTTACGCGATTGTAAGCGCCGGCACGGAAAACAAAAACGCGCGGCGGAAGCGAACGCGGCGTATTCAGAGAAAACATATATATGCTGTACGCATAGCGTCGGAAACGGCGGCATTCGTTAGTTTTAGAGGATTCGCTTGAATTTAGTCGCTTGGCTATAGTTTTAAAAGGAGTGTGATATGAAAAAATTGTTTGCGCTATTGACGGCAGCATCCGTTATTGCATTCAGCGGGTGTATGAAGCTGTTTGACAACGAGGAGCTTCCCGCGTCCTACACGGTCGAATGTTACCGCCAGAACGCAGAAGGTTCCGGCTACGCTTTGTGGCAGGACGGAAGTTTCGTTCAAGACGGCATTGCAGGCAGAATGACCGGCGTCATCGCCAAACCGCTCGCAGGTTTTACGGTCACAACGGTTAATCAAGAGAAAATCCGAAGCGACGGCAGCACCGTTGTACAAATCTATTACGAGCGAAAAACCGTAACGCTCATCTTTAACACCGACGGCGGAAGTTCCGTCCCATCCGTAAGCGGCAAATACGGCGCGGCAGTTCCGGCTGTTGCGTCTCCGGCAAAAAGCGGCTACGCGTTCGGCGGATGGACGCCTCAGCTTCCGGCAACATTCCCCGCGGACGATGAGACCTACACGGCACAGTGGAATGCGGGCAGCGGCACCGCGTACAAAGTCGAGCATTATCAGGAAGACGTTGCAGGCGGAAGTTACGCGATTGTAGGAACCGACACGGAAAGCAAAACCGGCACGACGGGAGCGAGCGTCGTTTATTCGCCGAAAACATATTCGGGATTTACTCATAACGCAGCAAAAACGGAGATAAACGGAACTGTACAGTCTAGCGGCGCAATAAACGCGGACGGAAGCACCGTCGTGAAACTTTACTACGACCGCAAAACCGTAACGCTTTCATTTAATGCGAACGGAGGAAGTTCCGTCCCCTCCGTAAGCGGGAAATACGGCGCGGCAGTTCCGGCTGTTGCGTCTCCGGCAAAAAGCGGATACGCGTTCAGCGGCTGGACGCCTCAGCTTCCGGCAACATTCCCCGCGGACGATGAAACATTTACGGCACAATGGAATGCGGGCAGCGGTACTCCGTACAAAGTCGTGCATTATCAGGAAGACGTTGCAGGCGGAAGTTACGAGATTGTAGGAATCGACACGGAAAACAAAACCGGCACGACGGGAACAAACGCGGCTTATTCTCCGAAAACATATCAGGGATTTACGCATAACGCAGCAAAAACGGAGATAAACGGAACTGTGCAGTCAACCGGCGCAATAAACGCGGACGGAAGCACTGTCGTAAAACTCTACTACGAAAGAAATACTGTAACGCTCACATTTGATTCAAACGGCGGAAGTTCCGTCCCGTCCGTAAGCGGTAAATACGGCGCGTCTGTCCAGTCGTCTTCTATTACAATCCCGACGAAAGCCGGCTATACGTTTGCCAGTTGGACGCCTCAGCATCCGGCAACGTTCCCCGCGGAAAATGCAGCGTATACGGCGCAGTGGACGGCTAATACTTACACGGTCGTGTTTGACAACAACGGCGGAACGGGCTCAATGCCTACCCAATCGTTTACGTACGGCTCGGCGCAAAATTTAACGGCGCATACATTTACAAAAACCGGTTTTACATTCGAGGGGTGGAGCACGCAGGCAGGCGGCAGCGTGACGTACGCAGACGGTCAATCCGTCAGCAATTTGACGGCGGCTCCGAACGGGAGCGTAACGCTCCATGCCGTTTGGCGGAACGAAACTCCTCCTTCTGACGTTACAAACGAATACGGCGAATCAGGCGATAAGCAAATAACGCTGCACTGGACAAACCCGGGCAATACGAATTTTTCTAAAGTCGTCATAACTTACGATTCTCAGAATGAAACCGTTGCAGGAACGGCAGGCGCGCAAGCGTCAAAAACGATTACGGGATTAACGAACGGAGACACGTATACATTTACGCTCAAAGCTTACAATGCAGCCGGAAATGCAAGCGCAGGAAAAACTGTAACCGTCCGCTGCGGCGGAAACGGCTGGCTTGACGGCACGCCACTTCAGTCGCAAGGGCAAGCCGAAAGCAAAACTGCAGCAGGCGTTACGATTCAAGAATCCGTCATCGTCCCGCAGGGAACAACGGCGGTTATATGGATGCAGGACAATTCGAGTTGGAGCGGTTATATTCTCGAATCTGGAAATGCCTTTTATAAAGGCGTATTTCTAAAAGAACGAAAGGTAAGGCTTAGTCCGTTTGTCATGGCAAAATACGAAGTTACGCAGGAATTGTATAATGCGGTTCTTAATGGCGACGCTGCATGTAACGCAAGTCCAAGTCATTTTTCTTCGGGAGCTGCGGGAGGTGAAACGCAGAATAAAAGACCGGTGGAAAAAGTCTCTTGGTACGACGCCGTTTATTTTTGTAATGCGCTCAGCAGAGAAGCAGGATTAACGGAATACTATACAATTACCAATATACATCGTGTGTATGCAACAAAGTCTATTGATAGCGCAAGCGTGAGTAAAAATACGCAGCCAGGAGCAGAACTCGGATACCGATTGCCGACAGAAGCCGAATGGGAATATGCTGCGCACGGCGGAAAACCAAATGCCCCCGAATGGAAGTATGCCTATGCAGGCGTCAATACAGGTTTCTCTCCGTCATCATTTGTCACGGCAACGACGGATTATGCGCTTGACGGATACGGCTGGTATAGTAGTAATTCCGGCAATAAAAGTCATGAAACGGGAAAGAAAAATGCAAATACGCTCGGCTTGTATGACATGAGCGGGAATATAGCGGAATGGTGTTATGATATTTTTTCCAATGATATAACAAGCAGCGACAGCTTATATATAAATGGGAGTTATGTGACCAATCCGCAAGGAGCCTCATCCGGTTCTCAGCGAGTGGTAAGAGGTGGTGCATGGGGCTTTCCTCCTTATTACGGCTGTGTCTCAGGAGAAAGTAACGGAGCACCCAACGTTTCCGCAAACCAGCTCGGTTTCCGCGTATGCCGGAGCCAATAGCTAGATATTCGGGATGGACGGTTGTTGCGGTATCTGACAGACACAACAATATACAGTCCACTCCGATTTGAGTTTAGCACAAACTGGCGTAAACGCTATTTTGGAACGGCGCAGCAGACAGGCTTGCAGCGTTTTTGTAATCCGCGGATATCAAAACCGGCTTACGACGACAGCGATACGACAAACTTACCGGCACAACGCAACGTTGTCAGTCGAAATATAAAAATAGTCGAAGCCGTCGGGCGTCTGTCCCGTCGTGAAGATGCCGGTAACTTCTATTTCAGATCCCTGCGGCGGATAGTCGGCGGGGTACGCATGTTCGCCCTGCCATTTAAACTCAAGTCCCTGCTGACAGCACGCAGTTGCGTCGGAAATGACGACGGCGTAGACGTTTTCATTTTTGTCCATCGGGTAGACCATAAACTGCCCGCGCATCTTTATCGTCCTGCCCTCAAACTTTTCCGGCTCCACAATCATGTTGAATACCTGCGCATACACCATCGTTGCGCTCAAACACGTAAGATCAACGTCCGCGCTTGAGCGCGACGAGGCGCCTTTGCCGAATGGAAAAAACGCTTTTTGGGCGCGAACAGACGCACTCGTCGGCACAAACTTCGCTTCAAAACCGAGAGGCGTAGTCCATGGTGAAAACTCCGTTTCACCAGCGCTTAAAGCAAAGTGTCCCGCGCTCTCTGCCTCTGCTCCGCTTCTTTCAAAACCGTTGCGCAATAAAAAACTCGTCTTCTCTGCGCAAGCAAACTTTTCAGCGCGCCCCCCCAAAAACTCCGCCTCCGGCACGGAAGCCGCGTTTGCAGTCATTCCCTCTGAGCTCTCCGCCCGCACCGCCGCCAGTACATCCGTTTGCGGCACGGTAAACAGCGCGATCGCCGCAAGTGCAAGCGCGGGAACGGCTTTTTTTCCGCGCAGGAGTTTTCCCGCAAGCGCAAAAGATAAAAATTCCGCGATATTGACTGCGACAATCGTCGAACCGACCGGAGTTCCTGCGACAATCGCGACGAGAATGCCGATGAGCGCGCCCGCAACGGAGATAACCGCAGAGCAGATGATGACCGACTTAAAACTTTTAAAAACGCGCATGGCGGAAAGCGCAGGAAAAACGACGAGCGCGGAAATCAAAAGCGAGCCGACGAGATTCATCGCAAGGACGATGATAACCGCAATTAAAACCGCGAGCATGAGGTTGTAAAGCCCCGTCCGCATTCCCGCCGCGCGCGCAAAACTTTCGTCGAACGTAACGGCAAAAACCTTGTTGTACAAAAACGCGAACACGAGCAGCACGAGCGCGGACAAAATCACGCAAAGGTAGACTTCTTCCTTTTTGAGCGTCAAAATCGAAGTCGACCCGAAAAGCGTGCTGCACACGTCGCCTGAAAGGTTCGAAGACGTCGCAAATACGTTCATCACGAGGTAGCCGAGCGCAAGCGCGCCGACTGAAACCATCGCAACCGCCGCATCGCCTTTAATCTTGGCGTTCTGCCCCGTCCGCAAAAGCAGCACCGCGCACAAAATCGTAATCGGCAGCACAAAATACATATTGTTGCTCAAGTTCATCACCGTCGCAATGGAAAGCGCGCCGAACGCCGTGTGCGAAAGCCCGTCGCCGATAAACGAAAACCGCTTGAGCACCAGCGTAACGCCCAAAAGCGACGAGCACAGCGCAATCAGCACGCCGACCACTACCGCGTACTGCACAAACGTAAACGTAAAATAAAGCGCAAGTTTTTCAATCAGCGCGTGTATCATTGTCAGTCTCCTTTTTTATAAAAATCAGGGCACAAACGCATCCCGTAACCGGCTTTTCGGGGTTCCGACTTCCGCCTCCATTGCGCCATTCACTTCGTTCATTCTGCAACGCGCTGCCGCGCGCCCCTGCAATCCGGCGCAGGTTGCTCTCCCGTCGTTTGCCCTCTCTCCGCTTTTCTGCTTTGTTAGCCGCAAGCCCGCCTTCTCTAAATTGTGCGCCGGTGTTGCAAGGAAATTTTTGTATTCATGCGCTTCCGCGCATTGTAAATCCGGCGCAGGTTGCTCTCCCGCCCGCAGCCTCATCTCCGTCCATTCAAATATCTTCTATATAATAAAACGGATTTTGCGGGCTTGCCGTATTCCTGCCCGCCCATTCCAACGAACATCAATCAACAGACCACTTCTTTCGTTGACCGCTCATTACTATTCGTTGTTTCTCCGCGCACGCAAGTCTTTCTGTAAAACAATCCGCACATCAAAACGTATCGTAAAAAACACAAAACCGGCGCACCGAAATTTTAATAGGTGCGCCGACTGCATTCTGGATTAAACCTGTTCGGAAACTTCAGTTTCAGAACAGGTTACCTTGAAATACGAGTTCTAAATCATGCTATTTGCATGATTTAGAACTCACCAGCCTATTCGATAACGAAGGTATCGAATAGGTCTATTACTTCAAAGCCGCTTTTAAGACTTCAAGATTTTTTTCCATAATTCCAAGATAGGTTGCGCCGCCGGCAATATCTTTTGCGGTCGTCGCCTGCATAGAATCCATTGCAAGAACTGCACGTTCGCGTTTGCTTGCCGAATTCTTTATAACAGTATCCGGAAGTTTGCCGTTCGAGTTTTCAATCGTCAAAACGGTATTGAGATTCAACTCGTCAACCTTTTTTGAAAGAAAGGCGACCGTTTCAAAACTTGCTTCCGATTCCGCCGAACAGCCGGAGAACGCCGCATAGTACGAAAGTCCGTAATCGTCCACCAAATAGCGGAACGGAAAGCGGTCGCAGAACAAAAGCGTATTGACGGAAGCCGCCTTTACCGCCTTTGCGTATTCTTTATCCAGCTGACTCAACTTTGCGCCGTAGGCTTTCGCGTTGTTTTTGTACATAGACGCATTTTGCGGGTCGAGTTTTGCAAGTTTGTCCGCAAGAACGGAAGAAAGCGTTTTTGCATGGCGGAGCGAAAGCCACACGTGCTCGTCTTTTTCCGCTTCTCCGTGATGGTGGTGGTGATGACCGCCGCCGTCGTGTCCAATCATTTCGTCTGCAATTTCATCGCCGTCAAGTCCTTCCGGATAATACGTCGGCCAATGCTCCATTTCTTCTGAAAGGGCGGCAAAACTTTCGTTTCCGAAATACAAGTGAAAGTGCTCGGGGTGAATAGGCCCGATTTCGTGGTCGCTGAACTGGATGTACTTCGGCGCGCCGGTACTCGTGTCCGCAGCCTCAAAGAAGTAGCGCACGCCCTTGTTGCCGGACTTGTACACGTAAATCTGGAATCCCTTGTAATCGTACTTTGAAGAAGACGCTTTGCCGTTTTTCACAAAGGTTACAACGCCGTTTTTAATCGTGATTTTTTCAACGTCGGTTTCATAGCCCTTCATGTAGTACGCCTTGTATTCTTCCGCCGTTTTTTCGCCGGACTCCGCCTTATGCTCCATGACTTCATCAAGCGAGCCGTCAAGCAAATACGGATAAACGGACTGCCATTCGCCGTCCCAGTCGGAAAGCACGCGGTCTTTTACTTCGCTATCTTCAAAAGTCTTTTTGTGGCTGTGCGCGTGTTTGTGTTCGTGCTTTTCAGGCTTCAAACCTGAGAGCATAACCCACTTGGAATACGGTTTTTCCGCCTTCACCAAAACGCGATACCAGAGTTTTCCCTCTTCATCGACTGGATAAAGCGCGCCGTCAACGAGTTCAAGCGTAACGCCGGATTTGAGCGTTCCTTTTTTCGCCGCGTACTTAAAAATCGTTGCCAATTTGTCCGCGCTGTCGTTGATTTCATCGACGACGTCGTCGACGGTTTTATTCGCATTGGACGACTTTGTGCTTATCAAAAGTCCTTCAAGATTTTCTTCGGCAGGCGTTTTGTGGTCGTGGCCGTCGTCATCGACTGTCTTAAAGCCCTCAAGCGAAAGATTATGGAGTTTGTAGTCGCTTCCCGTGCGTTCGATAAGCGTCAAATGCACTTCGCCCTCATCGTCGTGCGCATGGCTTGCCGTATCAAGGAAGATTTCCGTTCCTGCCGCGACGCTGCCTTCAAACTCCGTCAAACTGTTTTTTAAGAACGCTTGAAAGTCGTTTGCCGCCAAAAGCGCTTTTACGAACTCCGAACCCAGTTGCTTTTTGACTTCCGCCTTCACTTCCTGCGAAAGCGTCAAACCGGAAATCGTAACGTCCTCGTGTTCTTCGCCGTGGTGGTGATGGTGTCCGCCGTGCTCGTGGTGGTGATGTTCCATTCCCTCGACTTCCGCCTCATCCTTAACCGCCTCGCCGAGTTCTTCAAGCAGATTGACTGCAATCATGTTTTTGTTCGTCGCCTGCGAAAGCGCATCCTTTACCCAGCCGTCCGACTCGCCGCCGACGTAGACAAACATATCCGCCGACGAGATTTTTGCGATGTCCTCAACGGAGGGACTGTAACTGTGCAAGTCCACGCCATTATCAAGCAGCAAATGAACGTTTACATTTTGGTTGTCGCGCCCGACAACTTCTTTTACCCAATCGTATTCGGGGAAAATCGTACACACAACGTCGAGTTTTTTCCCGTCTTTGGCGGCCATCATCGGAGCCTTTTTGCAGGAAACAGCAAGTCCTGCAACCGCTAACGCCGCCAAAAGCGCGGCACAATATTTCTTCATTTCTAACCTCTTAGTTTTTAGAAAATCTTTGTTTTCAGTTTATCAAAATCGAATTTTGCACAGGACGACTGGAAAAGACGCGTCCTACGCGCGGAAGATGAGGTCTGTTCAAGTCGAAAGTTTTGTTTTCCATGAAATGAGCGTGTCGTGCGCAAAAAATGCGCGCACATAGGAGACCGATTTGAGCGGTTTTAAGAACTGCGCGCGCACGACAAAGACGGCTGCAAGCGAAAAGCCGAGCATGACCGCCGCCGACACTTGCAGCAGCGCGCAGACCGGACATTCTTCATCGTGATGAGCACGGCAATGCCCGTGGCAGCAATCATGATTTAATTCGTGCGCTATATAAATTATTGAAAAAAACATCGAAAGCCCGAACAACGCCGCTGCCGCCGCCCCGACGATTTTTTTATGCAACTTTACAGACACAACCGCCCCTTATGAAGCGCAGTGTATATAATATATAGAAGGAAATGTCAATGTTGGGCTGCAGGCGGCGGAGAACTAGGGTTGAAGGATTTAGATGAGTTACCGCCTGCACGAGTTTATCCACACTCTGTGGAGTGTGGATAAACTCGCAGGAAAATGGCGTTTGGCAGGGGGGGGGCGGCGTTGAGGAGAAGACGCGGCAGTGCAGGGGAAGACGGATGGGAATTGTCTTTGTAAATATGTTTCTATGTGCTACAATCGGGATGCATGGGGTGCCGTATGCGTTTCTACGCTCGACAAGAGACTTTTCCAAATAGGAGATTGAAATATGACGAAGCCGACTGTGTGCATAACGCAAGAACAACTTATAAAAATTGAAACCGAAACTCATGTAGAAAAACGCTCTCTTTCAACGCGGGCAGCGGAGGCAATTACGGAAAAAAGAAAGCCTCTCTATCCTGACGGCTGGGCTGATTTGTTCGGTTCCATTTCCGATTCCTCATTTTGCCGACCGGAACAGCCGAACTTGGAAACGAGAGAGCCATTCTGATGTACTTTATTGATACCAACATATGTATTTACTTCTTGAATGAAAAATTTCCGTCTGTTAGAGAAAAATTTTTGTCGATTTCTCCGAACGAGATAAAAATTTCCGCTATTGTAAAAGCTGAACTTCTACTTGGTGCTTTCAAAAGCCGAACACGAGAACAAACAACGAATAAAATAGAAAAATTCTTAAGTCCTTTTGCTATCGTCGATTTTACAAATGAAATGACTTATGAATACGCAAAGATAAGAAAAGATTTAGAACAAGCCGGAATAAAAATCGGTGCGAATGATTTATTCATTGTCGCAACGGCATTGCATGAAAATGCAACGCTTATTACTCACAATATGAAGGAATTCTCACGGGTAAAGAATTTAAAACTTGAAGATTGGGTAAAAGATTGATCCCCCCTCCCCCGCAAAAAAAAAAACGCCGGACTCCGCGTGTTTACGGAAATCCGGCGTCGTTGTCTGCTCCTCTAAAACAGTTTTAGCGTTCTTCCGGCTCCGAGGTGGCGCGGAGGGCGGACATTTTTACTAAGTCATTGATACGGGAAAGGGCTTCTTTTTCCTGTTCGGACTTGGCGGCGATTTTGCCGAGCGCGCGGTCGATTTGTTCTTGGAAGTTGTCCTTGTCAATCGAATACAAAACGACGTACTCGAATTGCGTTTTTCCCGACGTATTTTGCTGCTGCACCCAGAATTCGCGCGATTTTTCAAATCCGCTGAGTTTGTTTGACGCGAAAATACCGATCGCCTGTTCCGCCATTTTGACGGTCGCTTCATCGTCTTTGTTGCCGCTGACTGCCGTTCCTAACTCGCTGGTTACGCTCTGCGTAATGCTGCGGGAAATAGTGTCCGCAGCGTCCGCTGCCGCCCACGTTTTGAGCAAGTCCACGTCCTGCCCGCGCGCGGAAGCGAATTTGACGTACTTTTTGCTGAACTCAGGCATTTTCTGAATCTTGTCCACTTCATCTCCCTGCAAAATAATGCGCGCCCATTCAGGGATTTCCGTTCCGTAGGCGGCGCCTTGCCAGTCGATAATTCTGGGACGCTGCGCCATGGGAGCCGGCGGAGGCGCGCTCGACGTTGTCGCACAACCGGAAAGCGCAAGCGCGCCCGCCGCCGCTGCCGTAAAAACTGCGTATTTCAACGCATTCGCCATCTTTTTCATACATCCTCCTTGGAAAAACTTTTGAGAAAGTTTCAACTTCCGATAAAGTTTTTCCTGTGCGCGTGAGCGCACCAGTAAATAATAAGTTTGCAACGCAAACTTTCAGATAAACAGAGCGGCTGCATTTAGACGCGCTGTTTATTCATTTTCCTTTTGAGAGTCGTTCAACTCTCGAAAAAATATTTTGTGCGCACATGTGCGCTTTTACCCGTGCGGTTATTATTTCTTCCTTTATATAAGGAAGTTTTTGCCCGCAAATCCGCTTGTTTTGCTCTCTCCCCGTGCGCCTCATCAGACATACGGATTTCTAAAATTTCCACCCCAGCCCGGCGGCAATGTTAAACTTTATTTCCGAGTTGGAACCTGCGTCATGCGTGTAGAATTTAGGCGCGCCGCCCGGTGCAAATCCGAACAATGCCTGCGGACGCACAAAAAGACTGCCCGTTATCGGAATGTCCGCGCCCAAGCCCACGTCGAGCCAAAAACGGTTAAACTCATCTTTATTCGGATTATCAATTTCTGTGTGCTCTCCATCTCCATATTTAGAGTTCACTGCAATATCCGTATCAAATCCCAAAAGCGGAAATATTTTTGCATTTTTAACCGTGAACGGGAATTTTCCTAAAACTCCAATATTGAGGTAGGTATTTTTAATGACGGTTTTGCCATTTGAATTGCCTGTTTTAACTTCTCCGATTGAACCGCCGACACCGAGCTGCAAAACGGCATATTTAGCATCTAAAAAGCCGGAAAAGTTGAAAACATTTTCTCCTGCGCTTAATTTAATATTGCCGTACTGAGTATACAGAGTTGAAGTAGCAGATAAATGCGAATATCCTATCAATCCGCCTGCGCTGACGGAAAATCCGTCTTTTGCACGTACTTCCGCCTGCTTTTTCGCTTTCGACTTTTTTATGTGCGTCTTCATGCGGTTGAACTCGGCTTTTGAACCGAGCAAGAGCGCAGTCGTCTCGTTCGGCTCAATTTTTTCGCGGTAAATGTCTTCTACCGCGGCAGTCGTAACGTTGAGCGCGTGAATGACAAGCAGATACGTGTCTCCGAGCGGCTTCATGTTGCCGCGGATAACCGTCTGCGCTCCCGCCATCGCGCCGATTTGCTGGATTGAGTCGTCGCCCACTTCGCCGGACAGTTGGAAATTCATTTCCTTTTTGATGGCGGCAAGGTTTGCGCGGTCGGCAACTTTGAGCTTACGCTGTTTGACAAAGTTGACGGTCAATTCGTCAAGCATAAAGTCGCTCATCGCTTCCGTGTCCGACGCTATGCCGATGATGGCAATCGTACTTCCGGCTTTGAGCGTCTTTGAAAACTGCTCCGCCGTCTGCGCCATCGCAGTTTCAATTTCGACTGCAAAAACCGCGGCGTGCGCGCACAAAAGCGCGCCGATCGCAAATGCTTTTCTTTTCATATATTCCTCCTTGTGAAAAGTTTTCTACCTTATATTTGCATTCTTAAAATGAAATGGAATACGACAGACTTGGCGCAATGTCGCCGTTTTCAAGCGGAACGAACGCAAGATTAAAGCCGCTTAAAACGTCGAGCGTACTCATGCCGCCGTTTTTTGGACGTTTGGTATAGAATTTGGGGCGCACAAAGCCGTAGACGATTGCGGAAATGCCGGAAATGGAACTTACCGTTAAAAGCGCTATTCCCGTCCCTATCAAGTCTCCAGCTTCATTCTTTTGTCTTCGGGCATCGGAATTGTATCCAGAACCGCCGTAACTATCACGTTGCCTGTTGCGTGCGTCATTAGACATCTGCACACCGATATCAAAAGCCGCTATTCCTCCGATAAACATGCCGAGATTTGCCGTGTGCCATGCGCTCAGGATAATGCCGTCCGTTTTTTCACCGACGCGGTACGAGCCCATTCCGAACAAAATATTGCTAAATCCTATTCCGGCTAATTCGCCGCCGTGGTAGCGGTCGGAGCGAACTATCTTGCTGCCGCCGCTTTGTTTTACGCTTTTCCGTTTTGAACTGCTTAAAAGCAGCTGCATCGTCTCATTCACGTCAATTCGCTCGCGGTAGATGTCTTCTACCGCGGCGGTCGTAACGTTGAGCGCGTGAATGACAAGCAGATACGTGCCGCCGAGCGGCTTTAAGTTTCCGCGGATAACCGTCTGCGCGCCCGCCATCGCGCCGATCTGCTGGATTGAGTCGTCGCCCACTTCGCCGGACAGTTGGAAATTCATTTCCTTTTTGATGGCGGCAAGGTTTGCGCGGTCGGCAACTTTGAGTTTGCGCTGTTTGACAAAGTTCACGGTCAATTCGTCAAGCATAAAGTCGCTCATCTCCTCCGTGTCCGACGAAATACCGATGATGGCAATCGTGCTTCCGGCTTTGAGCGTTTTTGAAAACTGCTCCGCCGTCTGTGCCATCGCAGTTTCAATTTCGACTGCAAAAACCGCAGCGTGCGCGCACAAAAGCCCCGCCGCAATTCCAAGAATTTTTTTCATTCCATTCCTCCTTATCCTTCTATTTTTACCGGCGCACTTGCCGGAAAGTTCCCAAATCGACTGCACAAGACGCGTTTTATTGAAAAATGCTCATAAAATTGGCGCGTAAGTCCTTTTCCACTTCCGCAAACGCCTTCCGCGCCGCCCCGTCTTCCGTCTTGTGCCCCCATTTTTTGTATTGACGGGAATAGGAATACAGCGATTCCCCCTGCTGATTTTGGATTTTGAGCGTGAGGCTGGGGCGCGCAAAGACGCCCACGTCGTTTTCCGACTTTGACAGAACGACTTTGCCGGCGATGACAAGGTTTGCCGCGTTGCTGCAAACAAAACCTTCGCTTTCAAGGACTTCGCTCAAGACAGTTGCAAGCATTTCGTCCAAGTCGTTTTCAATTTTTATGCGGAATGACAAGCGCGGTTTGATTTTCCGCATTGCCGCCGCGCATTCGCTATGAAGTTCGTCCATTTGCGCCCTCAGAGCCGCGCCGCGCGATGAGTCCAGCACGGTGAGCGTTTCCGCCGTTTTTTCCAATTTTGCGAGAGACGCCTGCACATTTGCAAAGCCTGAAAATGCGGAGATTGTTGCGCCTGAGTTTTGATTGACGGTAAAGGATTTTTTTGCTTTTTGAATGCCGCTTTCAAGGTCGGCGGCGCACACTTTTGCCGCTTCGCCTTTGTTGATGAACGCGCACACGTGCCAGCTGCCTGCAGAATCGCAAAAGTTTTCCGTAAAGGAAAGGAGCGGCAAGTCCGCTTCGGAGTCAATTTTAATTTGACTTGAGACTGAGCGGGATTTTTCAACGGAAGAAGTTTCTGTGATGCGGCTTGAGGCTTGGCGGTTTACGGTTATGGTGGAATTGAAATAGAGCGCAAGCTGCGTTACGGCGTCTTCCTTCGCTTGCTCGGCGGAAGCGCCTTCCCCGACTGCGCTGATAAAAAGCGCGTCAGGATATTTTACATTTTTAGACCGAAGCCAGAGCGGAGGCTCTTGGGCATAAGCAGAGGCAGTAAAGTAAAGTAAAGCGGCGTTTTTGCATTTTGGTTACATCATTAAAATAAATTTAAAACTGCCGACGGCTTTCGGCAGTTTTATGGCGTAAGTATACGGATTAGGCGAGAGTTTGTCAATGTTAGCGCCGGCGGCGGAGAAAGGGGTTTGAGTGATGGAACGGGGTGCTGCCGGCACGAGTTTATCCGCACTCTTGGGAGTTTAGATAAACTTGCAGGGAATGGGGTTAGAGGTGAAGTGGCATTGTGAGAAAAACGCGGTGTTGGTAACTGAGGTTCAGAGGACGGCGTTATTTTTTGAGGGAATGGAGCGGCGTTGAGGGACGGCGCGACATTTTTTTAAGTGTAGTGTATACGGGGGGGTAATGAGGAATTGGGAATGCATAATTCGTTATTGACGTGCAGGGGGAGAGGTTGGGGAAGTGAGAGCAAGCACTGTTCACTGCAAGTTTTCCGTAAGGAAAACTTGTGCAAGCGGCAACCCCGCAAAATCATTCAAACTTTGTTCTCCGCCGGTTGCGAGGCGGACTGCAAAAACCGTAATCGGGGTTAAACAGCGTTTGTGCAGTCCGCAGCATTCCTTATGAGAAATCCCTTCTTCTTCACAAAAAATACTTTCTTCCCGTCGGGTAGACGCCTTTTTCCAATATCGCGTTCACTTGCGTAAGCATAGCGTCGCGGTCGTGCGGGAGGGTGCCGCGGAGCATGAGGAAGTTGGAAGCGTGGTTTGAGCGGAAGATGACCGGAGAACGCATTTGGTCGGGGCGGACGTTTTCCAAAATAATTTTTAATTCTTTGACGATTTCTTCAAGTTCGACGGGGGTGTATTTGCCTTCCGCCGCAAGTTTGGACAAGTAACTGCCTTCTTCAAGTTGAAGCGTCAAAAGTCCCGCGTACGACAAACTCATTCGCGAGATGATTTCGCCGGTTTTGGCTGCGTGCCGCGTGTTGTCGCGCTCCTTGCCGTTGATGCCGAGTATAAAAGTCGCCGACAATTCCATTCCAGCATCGCGAACTTTGTGAGAAAGTTCGATAATCTCTTTCGCAGTCGTTCCCTTCTTGATGAATTTCAACGTTTCATCGTCGCCGCTTTCAACGCCGAGGTACAAAAGTTTCAGTCCCTTTGAGGCAAGCAGGCGCAATTCTTCAGGGGACTTGTCGCGAATGTTCAAGTACGTGGCGTAGCAGGAAACGCGTTTTGTCTGCGGCAGGAATTCAGCGACGGCATCGAGCACGGCGGCTAAAAAGTCAGTGGGAGCGGTGAGCGCGTCTCCGTCCGCCAAAAAGACTTTATCGACGTGGCGGTATTCGGCGGCAAACTGCCGGAGTTCCGAGCGTATCGTTTCAATCGGTTTTATGCGGAACTTTTTTGCGCTGTACATGGCGCAGAACGCGCAATGATTGTACGAGCAGCCGAGCGTAACTTGCACGATTATCGAATACGCTTCGCTCGGCGGGCGGTAAAGCGGATAATCATAAGGATCGTAAAACATACGCACTCCTCTCACGACATGCGGAATTTTAGTGCAGCCGAACGGCGGCGCACTCTTTATTATAGTAGAAATACGCCGAATGAAAAGAAAATTTTAAATAGGAAAAATAGGTGTAGAGTAATTACGCACTACGAATTGAATATTACGCACTCCCAATTACCAGTTTCCGCATCGTCGGTTCCAGTCCCAGCGCGTCTGCAAGTGCGTCCGCCTCGCGGAGACGGAGTGCGCCTCTTTTGTCGTTCTTTTTACGCGCGCCGTCTTTTACCGCGCGGATTAAAATGTTTTTGGGCGTGTGCTCCATGTCGATGAACTCAAGCATCTGCACCGAATAGCCTGCGCTTTCAAGATAGTGCGCGCGGAGAGCGTCGGTTACAAGCGAAGCGAATCGCTCTTTTATGATGCCGTATTTGAGGAGCGGAGAAAAAACGTTCGTTTCAGGCGGCGCAGAGTCGTCTTTTTGCGCGGCGGGAACTTTGAGTTGGGAGTTCAATTCGTGCTGGCAGCAGGGGACGCTCAAAATGGCGGCAGAGGAATTTTTTACGGCGTAGGCAAGCGCAAAATCAGTCGCCGTGTCGCAGGCGTGGAGCGTGATGACCATATCCGGCGGCGCGGCAAAGCGGTAACTCCTGCGGCAATCAACTTTTTACATAGAAGAAAACGGCAGCAAGGCTGACGAACATTTCCGGCACATTAGATTACGCGCAAGAGACGCAGAAACGCCGTTCAATCCGTCGAACTCCACGAAAATCGACTGCAAACACGACCGTCCCCTGAACATCGTTTGCGCGCAGAGAGACATAGTTCCACGCTCTTTAACGCTGCCTATACAATGGCGGCTCAGTTTCTCGCCGCAAATAGGACTGCCGTCAAGGGACTTCGTCTGCCGCGCAGGCAACATTCTCACGGAAAACTATCCTACCGTCTCGCAAACACAGCTCACGCACGGCGGCTCAGTTTTCGCGCTGCAAACAACACAACCATCAAGGAACGACAGCTGTCGCCCAGACATCATTCTCTCACGCGGAAAACTATTCTACCGCTACAAACGCCTCTCTCGCGCGGAAAATAGCATATCTCCGCAAACGCACCTGCCCTCGAACATCGTTTTCACACAAAGAGCCACGTTTCCCTGCGCAAATCCCGCACATCTCCATAGCAACCGTCCGCCCATTACGAATTACGCATTCCTAATTAAACATTACGCATTACAATAAAGCTGCTTTTTTCTTGCCCAGCAGCCCCAAACCCGCTATTATCCGCCCCCATGACAACACATTCACCCCGTTTGGGGACAAAAACAAAATCATTGGTGTGGAAGGGTGCGTTTTTCTTTTCCGCATTTATTTTCTGTGCGGCGGCAAACGCGGCGGAGGCAGTCGACTATCGAGCGCAAATGCGCGGCTTCGTTCGAGAGATATCGGAATACGCGAAAAGTCGGCGCGAGGGCTTTGCCGTCATTCCGCAAAACGGACTGGAACTTGCGCTTTCCGCGGACGGCAAAGCGGAGACGGACTATCTTACAAGCATAGACGGCGCGGGGCAGGAGGACGTGCTTTTCGGTTACGCGGGGGACTATGCGCGGACGCCGGAGGATATTACCGCATATTTCCGGCGGCTCTGCGGCGTTTTCCAAGCGAACGGCAAACGGATTCTTGCAATCGACTATTGCCGCGGTAAAGAGGCGGCGGACTTTTCCTATTCGGAAAACGAAAAAAGCGGCTTCTTGTCGTTTGCTGCGGACGACCGCTTGCTTCGCACAATTCCGCCTCATCCGCAGACGCCGTACCATTCCAATTCCGGCGACGTCCGCACCCTGCACGACGCAAAAAACTTTCTCTACCTTATAAACAGCAGTCAATTCGCTTCAAAACGGGACTTTATCGACGCGCTCAAAGCGACCGACTACGACCTCGTTATAGTCGACCTGTTCCACAACGGCGAACAACTGACGCACGAGGACATCACAGAACTCCGCACGAAAAAGAACGGCGGCGCGCAGCTTACGGTGTGTTACATGAGCATCGGTGAGGCGGAAGACTACCGCTACTACTGGCGGCGCGAGTGGAAACGGCGGCGCCCGGCATGGCTCACGAAAGAAAATCCCGAATGGAGGGGCAACTACAAAGTCCGCTATTGGCATCCCGACTGGAAAAACCTCATCATGGGGAATCCCGACTCGTATCTGGACAAAATCCTTTCGGCGGGATTCGACGGCGTTTATTTGGACATCATCGACGCGTTTGAGTATTTTGAATCGCAACGGACTGAGCGGTAAGGCAGCGTAAAATCTCAGCGGAGTTCCGCAATACGATAAAGTTCCGCCCGCCGAAGAAGTTTTGCCTGTCGTAAATATTTGTTCGGTCGGAACTTTATTGCGTCTCCTGCACGCTATCGCCACCCCGCAAAAAAAAACCGCAAGTTTTGTCAAAGACAAAACTTGTGCAGGCGGAACGCTATTAAATCCTTTCGAACTGCATAACAACCGCCTGCAACCTAAACAGACAACCTTTCCGGCGAGTTTTGCTCCAGCAAAACCTCGTGCAGGCGGGATTCCGTTAAGTCTTTCAAAACCAATAACAACCGACTGCCCCCCCCCCCTCAAAAAAAAATGGCAGCCCCGAACTGTATAATCCGGGACTGCCGAAGGAGTAATTTATGAAAAGAGTTTTCTATAAAATACTAATTAAAATTTATACGTGCCCGTCGTAATCGTTCCGCCGTTGCTGTAGATGTCGAAGTTGACGGACTTATCCGAAGATGCAAGGGCGGAATAAAATTCCGACAGATTCGATACGCTCTTACCGTTGACGGCGGTAATAATGTCGTTGTTTTGCAGACGCAATGACGCCGCGGGCGTTTTCTGCATAACGTTCGTAACGACGACGCCCTTAATTTTTCCGCCGAGTTCAAGTTGCTTGCGCATTTCGTCGGTGATGGGCACCGCGATAAAGCCCGGCCAGAGTTTTCCGTCGTCGGAAGACACTTTCTCCGATCGCTCTTCAATCTTCACCGAAAGATTGACTTTCTTTCCGCCGCGTATTACGACAAAACTTGCCGTAATGCCCGCTTCAAGCCGCCCGACTTCGCGCACCAGTTGATTGACATCCCGCACCTTGTTCCCGTTGAGCGAAACGATGTAGTCGCCGGGCTGCATTCCCGCTTTTTGCGCAGGCGAGCCGATAAACAACTGAGACGCAAGCGCGCCCGTTTCCTTTCCGACTCCGAGTTCATCTTTGTATTCCTTCGTCGCCTCCAAAAGCGACACGCCGAGCCAGCCGTACACGACCTTGCCCTTCGAGATAAAGGCGTCAATCGCATTTTTGATATTGTTGATTGGAATTGCAAAGCCCAAGCCCTGCGAACCGCCGGACTGGGAGGCAATCCACGTATTGATTCCGATGACTTCGCCGTAAATGTTTACGAGCGGGCCGCCGGAATTCCCCTGATTGATTGCCGCGTCGGTTTGAATAAAGTCGTTGATGTTGCCGATTCCATTGCCGGAACGCCCCTTTGCGCTGACAATTCCCTGCGTAACGGACTGACTGTAACCGAGCGGCGCGCCGAACGCCAAACAGATGTCGCCGGTCTGCACCGCATCCGAGTCGCCGAGCGCCGCCACGGGAATGGATTTGTCCGAGGACTCAAACGAAACGAGCGCGATGTCCATGCGTTCGTCCGCGCCGACGAGTTTTCCTTCAAATTCTCGCTCGTCGTTGAGTTTAATCGAGATCTTCGTCGCGTCTCCGGCAACATGATTGTTCGTCAAAACGTAAATCGTATTTCCAGTCCGCCGGACAATCACGCCGGAACCCAGTCCCTTTTGCTCGTATTTGCGTTTTTTGCCGCCCTCGCCTTCCTCGTTCCGCTGATTCGGATTGCCGAAGAAAAAGAATCTGAAATTTTCAAACGGGTCTGCGTCCATCGTTTTGGTTTCCGTAACGTCGACTTCAACGACTGCCGGTAAAAGCCCCGTGCTTATCGACCGGAAAGAATTTTGCAGCGCTTCGACAACTCTTAAATCCGCCGCGTCGGTCTTTACCGCCGTTTCCGCATACGCCGTCCCCGCAGTGCCCTTGACGGCTGTTTTGGCGCAAGAAAAAGAAATAAGCGCAAACGAAAGAACTGCCGCCGCCGCAAGCCCGATAACACGCTTGGTAAAAAGCTTCATTTATTTCCTCCTAAATGAAACGTGAATTTTATTTAAAATAATACTGAATGCGCACTGATGTTACAAATAAAATCAGCGATTAGGAATATGCTGACTGTCTGCGCTGCCCTCTGAAATTGTCTACCGTTGTCAGTCTTGAAACGAATGTTTGAACGCTTTAGCACAAATATATAGATAAAATTTTGCGATTAACTACAAAATAGAAGTTAGTAAAATGCGTAAAAGACAGCACCAATGGCAACTTAACTATATTGTACATATACATTATTATATTCACATGAAAACATTACCGGTAGCCAAAGTAAGATCGAATTTCTCCGCACTTCTTAAAGAAGTTAAATCAGGTAACGAAATCGGTATTGCATTTGGTAAAAAACAAAAAACAATAGCCGTCATTGTTCCAATTGAAGAGTATAAAAGGATAAAGGCGCGAAAACTTGGTACCTTAGAAGGAAAAGTACAAGTTGAATTTAGTGAGAATTGGGCAATCACAGATGAAGAGTTTGTGAAACTATGAAAATCCTATTAGATACGCACTATTTATTATGGGCATTTATTGATACCAGTAAAATATCTCAGCCGATTTATAATAAATTGTTAGCAGATGAAAATGAAGTTTTTTATAGTCAAGCAAGTTTATGGGAAATATCAATAAAGTTTAATATGGGCAAATTATCCCTAAAAGGAATGACCCCAGAAGAATTCTATAAAGAAATAGAAAATAGTTTTTTAAAATGTAGAACTTTTAAAAATGATGAATTAATTACTTTTTATACATTACCGATAGAACACAAAGATCCGTTTGATCGAATTATGATTTGGCAAGCAATAAAGTCTGATTACTATTTTTTATCTGTTGACGCACAGATTACAAAGTATAAAAAATACGGCTTAAAACTATTATCCTAATATCAACCTTAAAGACACTGTCCACCCTTGTCAGCATGGTACCGTGTATTGTTTTGCTTCTTTGCCTTTGGCATATATTGCTTGTTTCATCATTAAGTATGCCGTCTACATTTTGAAGGAAAAAATACCGTATGACAGGAAAAACAGCGCGCCGTTCCGCGCAAAAATCTCGTATACATATGGGAACGGAGATAAGACAATGAAGATTTTTGATTTTGTCATTCATTCGCAATTTATTTTATTCCCTGAATTTTACACGGTAAAAGATTCAAAAAATAATGAATAAACCTGTTCAGAAACTTCCGTTTCTGAACAGGCTACCTTAAAATACGATGTTCCAAATCGTGCTATTTGCGCGATTTGGAACTCGCAGCCCAGTTCGATAACTTTGTTGCCGAACTGGGTAAGCATGTATTTTTGAAAACAGCGGAAGATAAAATTGCTTCATTAAATTCCGTTATTGATAAAACGCAACTGGAAGCGCATGAAAATCATGTTCATCTTTGTGGAAAAATCAAAAAAAGCGGCGGCAGGCGGCATTGACGGCGGTACGGTTAATTACCCGTAATCTTGCAAAGGAATTAAAATTCCATTTTCCGAATAAGAAATTCCATGTTTATCTCGACTGTGATTTTTCCGACCGCATAATCATAAGATTTTATCAGCATTGGGAAAATGAAACGCCCTATTACAATGTTGAGGAATTTTCTACGATTGAGGAATATACAATCGGAATATAAATCCTCGATTTGCCGATACGAATGGGAGGCGGAATATGATTGCAATACTTTTTGCGGAATGATGTTACAAATAAAATTAATAACCCCGCCGTAGGGCGGTAAGGAGGATTAAATCGCTTTAGTGCAAAATAAAAACGCCCGCCGTTCCTGTTGCAGAAAAGCGGACGTGCGCACCGATATCAAACGTTAAAAATCAAAAAAGTAAAATACGGTTGCGCTCACAGCATTCCGCCGTTATCAGGAAAGGAATTCCTCATTCCTAATTAAGAATGAGGAATTAAAAATCTACTTACCGTTCCATCCACGTCAGCGTGAGATTTGCAAGTTCCTTAGGCAAATTGCTGCTCGTCAACGTGAGCGTGTCATCGGTTTTCTCGTACTTGATTGCCCACGTTTCGTTCACGTTTTCGCGCAGTTCCTGTTTGGCGTTGTTCGTCCACGTTTCCGTCTCTTTCATTCTGACGGTAAACGTGATTTCCGTCTCCGTCGCAGTCCAAAAGCCCTTCCACTCCGTTTCCGACGAAAGTCCCTGCTGCCATTTGATTTCCATCTCCCCGTCGCGGTCGAACTCAACTTTCACAACTTTGCCGTCGTCGCGCATTCCCCAGTCGCCTATGAGGGAATTTCCCATTGAGTCCTGCGTCATACCGCCGTTTGCCATTCTTTCGTTGCGTGAAAAATCCTTCCGCATTCGCTTTTTCGAATCGGATTTTGCAAAAACCGTACACGCAAATAAAACCGATGCCGCGCCAATCGCAGCCATTTTCTTCATACCTTTGTTCATTCGTATGCTCCTTAAAAATATTTTGCAGGAACGTCCGTTCCTCGCGTTCATGCGTACTATACCGATTTCCGCATGCCGGTTCATGAATGAAACATTGGAAAAGGATTAAAAAACTCGAATGAAAAAGCCGCGCATAAAATTCCCAAAATACGGTATCGTCTGGACATGATGAATGTAAATAGAAGAAAAACGACTAGTCTTGCTGCGGCGCTTATCTTTTTAACGCTCCATGCTGCAGGGTTTGCGGACAAACCGAAAGATTCTAACCGTGCGCTGCCGTACCGCGGTATGCGCATGTCAGGCGCCAACACTATCTTTTTTGTTACAAAGATAGAACATGAAGATGAACGGAATAGCACTGCCGAGATCAAAATCAAATTCAATATTCCCGCCGATCCGCGGACGCTGCAAAAGCATTCCATCCATATCAATGGGAAGCCGCTGCCGCCCGATGCGTTTCTTTCTTTTAATAAGGCGGGAAATAAGATAAAAATACTGGTGGCCGCTTCTTTTCTTTTTGGAGCGCAAGCTGCGAAAGACGGACGCTTTCATATCGATTTACCGGAAGCAAAAAGTTTTAACCGGCTTCCGCTGTACCGGTCTCATTTCGGCGATATGCGGCGCAACAAAGAATACAAATTTTTCTTTGCCAATCCGCCGCGGGGAAATTCGGCGCATGAACATCAACCGCGGGGAAAGCCTCCTGTAGGGCAGCCTCCAATGGAGAACCCGCTGATGAGACCTCCCTCTATGGGAAACCCGCCTGAGGGGAGGCCGTTACAAGAGCTGCTCGAAGAAAATCTTGCCGCTCCTTACGGCGAGTATCTGTGTATTGAGGAGGATGACTGATGAGCCGAGTACTGATTGTAGAAGATGATGAAGGAATTGCCTCTTTCTTACGGCTTGAACTGGAACACGAAGGATATGGCGTTGTACACGCTGCTGATGGCCGAACTGCGCTTGAGCTTTTTGAACGCGAGGCGCCCGATATTATTCTGCTTGACATCATGCTGCCTCAGCTGAACGGACTTGAAGTGCTCAGGCGGATTAGAAAGACATCGCGCGTACCGGTCATTATGCTTACCGCGCGGGGAGAGACATTTGATAAGGTCAGCGGGCTTGATTCCGGCGCGGATGATTAAACCTGTTCGGAAACTTCAGTTTCAGAACAGGGTACTTTGAAATGCGATAGGATATCAATATGAAAAAACGCACACGGCATACGATAGGCAGAAAACTCAAAATTGCGGGGCTGGCGGCTTGCATTTTTTCGGTTGCGGTTATCTCCTTTTTAGAAACGCCGATCAAAAAAATATCGGGAGCAAAGGCCGACCTGTTGGCAGTGCAAATGGTCTGTTTCGGCATCGGATGCCTCTTATGGGGACTCGGCGCGCTTACGGATCCCGAAACCCGCTTGGGGCGCGGCCGCATTAATGAAGAAGCAGCCCGCGGTTTTGCCGTGCTGTTAGGGCTCTGCCTTATGCTGTTCGGTGTTTTTGTCAGTGTGCTGTTCGGTTCTTTTTTGGTGTAACCTGATAGACTAAATTGTTTCCGAAATAGGAATGTGCAGGAGGAATATTTGAAAAGAGGATATCAAACATGAATTATGCATTCCTTTTCATGCGATTTATTGTAAACTATAACAAAGAGGTACGATATGGCAATATTACAAGTCCGCGATATGGATGACCGTTTATACGACAGATTGAAATTCGCCGCAAAACGTGGCAATCGCTCAATCAGTCAGCAAGTTATTACCATCTTGCAAGATTATTTTACTTCCGTTCCCGTAAAAACAAAAAATGCCACAGAAGAATTTTTGAAACTTTCAGGTTCATGGGAAGATTCGAGAAACACGGAAGAAATTATTGACGATATAAGAAACAGCCGTGCCAATTCAACAAGATTTGAGGCTTTAGATGGCATATTTAATTGATACCGACATAATAATTTTTGCGCTTCGAGGGGACAAGACTGTGTTGATGAAATTCGAGGAAAACAAAAATATCCCCATTTCCATTTCGATGATTACGTATGCAGAACTTGTCTTCGGGGCAAAGCGGTCCGGGAATGAACAAAAGAATATGATAAAAGTAAATCGGATTCGAGAGATTTATCCCATTGAAGAATTGAATATCGGCGTTATGGAACTATTTGCGGATATAAAAGCAAAAATGTATGCAACGGCAATCAGAATAGAAGATATGGATTTATTTATTGCAGCGACGGCAATTTATAATGATTTGACTTTAGTAACGAATAACACAAAACATTTTAAGAATATTCCGTTATTGAAATTGGAAAACTGGAAAACATAATAACGGCGATAAAATATGAGTGACTTACAACTGACTCTTTTAAAAAAATGGGAATTCGATAACGAGTTTTCGTATGTGCACGGTTCGGTTTTGCTGCCGGACGGAACTGCGGTAATTTTGACCTCGGATAATACCGATTGGAAAAAATATTATGCCCTTGTTTTGTTCGGTGAAGAAATAAAAAAGATTCAGATTGACTATACCCAAACATCAAATAGGGATTATCCCGTGCTGTTTCGGTATGAGAACTGCTTCGGCATTATCATCTCGGCAAAAGAGGTGCGGTATTATACCGATGATTTTTCATCGCCCGAAATCATTCCGATAAAAAACAAGACCTCTTTTTTAATGCGGGGAATTATCCCCGAAAAAGCGGAACAACGGTATTTTCAAAATATATCCGATAGTCGGACGATTCCCGTTTGTTTCGAAAACGGAGTGTATTACGGCGATGCACGGAATTTCGCTCTGCTCGAATTCGACGCAGCAGCAAAACGCGCCGAATGGAAATGTTTTTCAAAAATAGATAAAAAAGCGTTTACTCATCACGATAAAAGCAGTGACGAGGCGCCGAAGATTGACAGTCTTAAAATATCGGATACAGAAATGTATGCCTTTATCTCAGGCGAAAGTTCGTCGGTTAATAAATGGGGAATGGATTACTATGCCCTCGCACACATTTCCGCCGACGGGAAAGTCGTCGAGAAACTTATCGAATCGGAGAATTTAAAAATCGGCGGCAAAAAACGCGGCATCAACGGACGTTTTACCGACTCTCCGTATGTGATAATGACGCCTGTCTTTAAAAACGACGATTGGAAAGGTAAGCAAAAACTTTTTTCGCTTTGTACACGGGAGTATTACGGTATTATCTTACCCAAAGGAATGACAAAACATAAGCTCGAATATATCACAGGCGAGCTTTGCCTGACCTCGCTTTTCGACAGAGGGTTGAAAGAAATAGCATTGTGCAAAATCGACAAACACCAAAGCAATACTGCGATAAAGAAGGCATGAAATTGCCGTATAAGAATAAGGAACGGTAAAATGAAGACAACACTTTTTCCAAATTGGACATTAGACGAAATAGATGAAACGGGGGCAATTTCAGAATATTTTCATAATGAAAAAATGCCTTTCACCGAAGAGACTATGATTAATTGCCTTAAAATGAAGCGTAATAAATACGAAATCTATTGGGCTGTTTTAGCTCTGCGTATGCTAGGAACGCAGAAAGCAATTCAATATTTAAAAGAAGTTGCCACTTATAAAAACTTAGATGTGCAGGGTGCATGTGTTTTAACGATTGCTTACTTAGCCGAGGGGACTGAAAATAAATATTTGGCGAGCCTCTTGTTAAATCAGGATTTCAAAGCAAAGTGGTACACCGTTGTTGCCTTCAATCACAAACCCGACGGCAAAGCTGTTCCTTATGCAGCTGAGTACGGCTTTAAAACAATCAAAAGCTCAAAAAATAAACCGGAAGCGGGTTCTTTAATAGTTGAGTATCTTGCAAGATACGCCCCTGAAAATGAACTTGCAAAAAAGATATTTGCAAGGATAAATAAAGACTTCGAGAATCTTTCTCTCAAAGAACAGGAAGTCTTCACAGCGAATTTTCCGCATATCTTTAGATGAGGAGATAGAATATCCCCCGAACGCGAGAAAAATCCTCTTGCGCCCTATCCTTAAAATCCCGTAATCTGCACGCAGAGGCATTATTATGGAAGAGATTTCGATACACGACATCGAGGGATTTCAATTCGGGCAGGCGGAAGACTTGGACGCGGGGACGGGCTGCACGGTCATTGTATGTGCAAAAGGCGCGGTCGCGGGCGTTGACGTTCGCGGAGGCTCGCCGGGAACTCGGGACACGGACGCGCTCAATCCCGTCTGCAATCGGGAATCCGTGCACGCCGTTTTGCTCACCGGAGGCAGCGCGTTCGGACTTGACGCGGCAGGCGGCGTGATGAAAAAACTTGAAGAATCGGGAATTGGACGGAATGTCGGCGTAACTGTCGTCCCGAATGTCTGCGCCGCCGTTTTATTCGACTTGAAATTCGGCAAGCAGGATGTCCGCCCCGATGCCGCGATGGGCTATGCGGCGTGCGAGTCCGCCTTGAACGGTCAGCGTTTTGAAGAAGGGAACCGCGGCGCGGGAACCGGCTGTACGGTCGGAAAAATCTGCGGCGGAGACTATGCGATGAAAAGCGGAATAGGAGCGGCGGCATTCCGACAGGGAGACTTGACGGTCGGCGCCGTCGTTGCGTGCAATGCGATGGGCGATGTCGTGCAGGGCGGAAAGGTCTTAGCCGGAGCGCGCAACACGACGAACACAGGCTTTATCGACGCCGAACAATGGCTCGTAGAAAACCGAGTGCGCCAGTTAGACGTATTCAGCGGAAAAATCGACGGAGAAAACACCGTTATCGGCTGCGTTATCACAAATGCTGCGCTCAACAAGGCGCAGGCGACAAAACTTGCTGCCGTTGCGCAAAACGGCGTTGTCCGCGCCGTCCGTCCCGCAAACACGACATTTGACGGAGATACTATGTTTGCACTTTGCAGCGGCAACGTCCCGGCTGATCCCGACGTCGTCGGCATTTTAGCAGCCCGCGCTGTAGAAAATGCCGTTTACCGTTCTGTGCGCGCAGCACAATCCCTGCACGGAAAGCCTGCACTGCAAGAGTATGTTTAATTTGGAATGCGTAATTCGGAATGAGAGCGACATCATACAAACACGCCGTTGGGAGGAGACACCATGCTCACGCTTTCCTGTGGCACAGTCCCCACCAATTCGGATATCGTCGGCATTTTAGCAGCCCGCGCCGTAGAAAACGCCGTTTATCATTCGGTGTGCGCAGCAAAATCTCTGCACGGAAAACCTGCGATGCAAGAGTATGTCTAATGCATAGTGAGGAATGCGCAATATTTTGGGGCGGTGGGCAAACGCGGAGGAAATTTTAATTACGAATTCCTCATTACAAATTAACAATTCTTAAACCATTCATCCACCAAACACCATTCCGTGCGAGTTTTCGTAAGAAAACTCGGTAGGGCGAAACACCGTTAAATCTGTCAAATACCGTACCCCCCCTGCAATTATTTACGCTTTGTTATATAGCAACAGCGGGCGCTTTATGCTAATATCGGCGCATGAAATCTTTGCAGATTTTTGAGGGAAGGGCGGACTGGCTCGGCGCAACGCCTTTGAAAGATGGCGTAAACTTTGCCGTGTACAGCAAAAACGCAAATCGGGTAACGCTTGAACTGTTTGAAAAGGCGGATGACAAGCAGCCCGCGTTATCAATCGACTTTGATCCGGTCAAAAACCGGACGGGCAGCGTTTGGCACGTTTTTGTGCAGGGCTTACAGGCAGGCGCGCTCTATCTTTACCGCGTCGACGGCGAATACGATCCCACGCACGGAAACCGCTTTAATTTCAACAAATATCTTTTAGACCCATACGCAAAGGCTTTTACGGCAGGCTCGGTGTTCCGCTCGTACAATCTGCAGATGGAACGCGGGCTTGCAGGCATTGAAAACGGCAAACTTTCGGATTTGTCGGATTTTCCCAAGTGCGTCGTTATTGACGATAACGATTTCGACTGGCAAGGCGACCGTCCGCTCAATTATCCGCTCAACAAGACGATTTTGTACGAAGTCCACCTCAAAGGTTTTACCGCGTCTCCCTCGTCCAATGTTTCCGCGCCCGGCACGTATAAGGGGTTTATGGAAAAAATCCCCTACCTCAAGGAACTCGGCATTACTTCAGTCGAACTTTTGCCGGTTTTTGAGTTTGACGAAGACGAAAACGGCAACATCAATCCCAAGACCGGCGAAAAACTTTCCAATTATTGGGGCTACAGCACAGTCGGCTTTTTTGCGCCAAAGACTTCATTCGCTTCCGATCAAACGCCGGGACAGTCGGTACGGGAATTCAAAGAGTTTGTGCGGCAAATGCACAAAGCGGGACTTGAGGTCATTCTTGACGTCGTTTTTAATCACACCGCCGAAGGCAACGAGTACGGCTATACTTTTTCGTTCAAGGGACTGGAAAACTCGGTCTACTACCTTTTGCCCTACCACGAAAAACAGTATTACATGAATTACGCCGGCTGCGGGAACTCGATGAACGCGTCGCACCCCGTCGTAACGCGCTTTATTCTCGATTGTCTGCGCTATTGGGTGAGCGAAATGCACGTCAACGGCTTCCGGTTCGACTTAGCGTCCGTCCTTACGCGCGATCGGTACGGCAACATCCAAGGCTTTCCATTTTTGACAAACGCGATTGCAGAAGACCCCGTACTTGCGAATACGAAAATCATCGCCGAACCGTGGGACGCAGGCGGCGGCTACCACGTGGGGAATTTTCCGGGCGGCAGATGGAGCGAATGGAACGACCGCTTTCGGAACGACATACGCCGTTTTGTGCGCGGAGACGAGGGCGTCGCGACGGCGGCGGCAACGCGCATCGCAGGAAGTTCCGATTTGTTCAATCACAGCGCGCGCCTTCCGACCGCGTCAATCAATTTTATCACTTCGCACGACGGCTTTACGCTCAACGACCTCGTCAGTTACAACGGCAAGCACAACGATGAAAACGGCGAATCGAGCCGCGACGGTTCTGACGACAACAACAGTTACAATCACGGTTTTGAAGGCGAAGCGGAAAACCCAAAAATCGAACAACTGCGGATTCAATCGATAAAAAATTTCATGCTCTGTCTGATGATTTCGCAGGGCGTTCCGATGATGACTGCCGGAGACGAATTCCGCCGCACTCAAAACGGCAACAACAACGCATACTGCCAAGACAACGAGATTTCATGGCTCAACTGGGATTTTGCCGAACGCAACGCGGAAATTCTCCATTTTACGCGCCACGTCATCGCGCTCCGCAAAAATCATCCCGTTTTCACGCGCAATCAATTCTTTTCCGAGCACAATCCTGAAATCGAATGGTTCGATGTCGACGGCAAAGTCCCCGACTGGAATTCCGTGAAACGCTTTCTGGCGTTCCGCCTAAACGGCTGCTCCGCCGTAAAGGACGACGGCACCTGCGATAACGACTTTTACATCGCCGCAAACACCGACATTTACGACGTTACCGTTACGCTTCCGGCGCTCGGCAACGGCAAAAAATGGCGCCGCATCGCCGACACTTCAATCAAAGGCGCCAATTCAATATGCGCCCCCGGTGCAGAAGAAGTTTTAACCGAACAGCGCCGCTACGTCCTTCCGGCGCACGCGTTTGCGGTGCTGATGGCGGGAGAGGGGGAATAATGAGGAATTCATAATTATGACTTAAGAAAAGGAGACGCAAACGGTGTGCGTAATCAGCTTTTTCAAAGCCTTCTGCCGTTTTTGAAACGTCGGTTATCCAAAGTTTTCCGCAGCGGCTTACGAAAACGACACGCTGAACAAAGCAGCCGCAAGAAAAGTCAGCTTTCCTACGTTGGTTTTAGTTTTATTTACCGTAAAAACCGGTATTCCCTCTCCTCGCAACGATTCCATCTACCAAACTCAACAGCATCCGCCCGCCGCACAGTTCCAAACAAAGAATTATTCCCCGCTTAAAAGACGAACTTTTTAGCGACAGTTCGTTTGCCATTGCTCCGTAATTGTGTTTAGACATCTCCTCGCAAAAGAGTAGCGCCCTAACGTCGTTTTCCCCGCGAGTTTTGCCGCGGACGGTTATTATGTCGTTAGAACGAAGAAACGTTGTTGCGTCCGCACAAGATTTTGCTTATTGCAAAATCTTGCAGAACATAATGTTCCGCGGTCGAAAACAGCGATTCACCTTTTAAACTCCATTCGCCTACATTCCGTTTCCCGCGAGATTTTGCCATTCGGCAAAATCTCGCGCGGGCGGCAACTACGCTAAGTCATTCAAACTTTTTTCTCCGCTGACCGACATTCTCCACCGCCCTTATCTACCCCACAGAATCTTGTTTCTCCTCTAGTTTTGCCAAAGGCAAAACTAGGCAGGGCGGCACGTATCATCTAAAAACTCAGTAATAACCGCCCGTCCCGCCCAAAGTTCCCTCCGAGCGGAAAACCGTAGGCGTCGTGTCCGGGATAAACGGAAGTCTCCGGCGGGAGCGTTTTTGTGAGCATGGAAAGGCTTTGCATCATTTGCGCGTCGCTTCCGCCGGGAAGGTCGGTGCGCCCCCACGAGCGGTAAAATACGGTGTCGCCTGCGATAAGCGTTGCTTCCGCTTCGTTGTAAAGGCATGCCGAACCTTGCGTGTGTCCCGGCGTATGAATGACGAGCCACGCTTTAAGCGCGGCTCTCAACGCTTCATCATCGTCAGCGCGGGGCGGAAACACCGCGTCAAGCGTCTCGCCGCCGGAGAACAGCGAATCGGCATCCGGCAGATTTTCTATCGCGGAAGCAAGATAAGACAGTCCCATTGCGCCGAGAATCGCGCCCTGTGTTTCGGCAGCGCGGCTTCCGCACATCGCGGCGTCTTTTTCATGCACGGCAATCTTACACTCCGGAAACGCGTCTTTTAAAATTCGTACGCCCGTTATATGGTCGAAATGCCCGTGCGTCAAAAATATTCCGGCAGGCTCAAGGCGGTTTTCGTTTAAGTACGACAAAATCGCCGTTTCGTCGCGCGAAAGACTGCACGCGGCAGGGTCGACAATCAGCACGCGGCTGTCTGCAAGCGGCACAATCCACGTGTTGACTTGGAACGGGCCGCTTTGAATCAGTGCGGGTTTCACACCAAATACGCTCCTTCTTTTGCCTCCGAAGCAGCCGCCTCTGCGCCCGCCTCCTGCGGCGTTACGGAAGAAGAAAACGGCTCCCGATCGGACGCAGCCTTTTCCGCCGCGGCATAGGCAGCGGAATCTTCGGCGCTCTGCTCCGCCTGTACGGACACTGCGGAATCCGAGTCGGCAGGAGCGTCAAATCCGCCTTCCTTATGACGGGAAAAACTTGCCGCAAGTTTTCTTCCGCGGTAGTCGTACCCGTTGATTGCGTTTATCGCCTTTTGTGCGTCCTCTGCAAAAAGCTGCACAAACGAATAATTGGCAAGCACGCGGATATTTCCAATTCTGTCCCGATCAAGACCGGCAACTCCGATTAAAAGTCCAACTAAATCGCGGGTGAACACGTGACGGTTCCGCCCGATGCTGATAAATATCGTTGCCGAAACGGCAGGATCGATTTCAATTCTCGGACGCGGCGCGCGCTCTTCAAAACTCGATGAGGAAAAGTCCCTCGTCCGCATATCGCGTCGGTCGGATGAAAAGCCCATTCCCCCGTCCCGATAATCGCGCGTCTGTCTAAAGTCCCTGTTCTGCGTCTTAAAACCGTGCCTGCGGTTCTGCGCCTCCTTTGCAAGATAAGAGGCCACGTACATCCGCATCGTAAAAGGCACATTCTTCTTATAGATTTTTTTAATTTGATTGAGAATGTCGGGATTCTCCTCTGATTTTACTTTGGCAACTGCGTCTTTAAGCATTCCTGCAAGCAAATCCAAATCGATTTCAGAATTCCGATTTTTATACATAAAAACTCCTGTAGTAAAATACTCCGCCGCTTAATTTTTACGACTCGACGGAAAGTCAAATTGTCCGCGCAAAAAGTCCCGTCCCCGCTTGTTCAAATCCTTGTTTTTGTAATAAATGCAAGACGGAATCGGGAAGCATGGCGAACGCGATTAAAGCCGATTCTTTTTTTCGCTTTTTAATAGAAGACAAACACAGTGAAACAAGTTCGGTTCCAATGCCCAGTCCTCGAAATTGTTCGGAAACGTACAATCCGGTCAAAACGAATGTCTCGCCGGCGTTTTCCAAAACGGGAGAGGCGGTTATAAAACCTGCAAACTCTCCCGCTATGCTGCGGCAGACAAAACCCGCCGCGCCTTTACAAAACGACTGGAAATGCCGTTTTTGCAATTCGATGACGGCGCTTTTTACAAAATCCGGCGTGCCGTCCGCTTCCGCGTGCGAAAAACAGCGGAAAACTTCGTCAAAATCCGACGGAACGTATGCGCAAAACGAAAAATCGTCGTAAAGCTGCTCGCCGCCGTCTTCAATTTCAAGTTCAAGCCGCTCAAGTCCCCACGCGTCGGAAAGGGAATTGTACCACTCGCCGATAAGACGCCGCATCGCCGCATTTTTATAACGATGCCAGCGTTTTTCCGCTTCGGGAAACTCCCGCAAAACATTTTTAAAGCTTTTAAATACCCCCCTTCCCGAACGGAGAACGCGGCGCAATTCGTTTTGCGCAGTTGGAAAGCGGAGTTGTTCAACAAAATCCGCTCTGAGCGCAAATCCCGCCGCCGAATTCCATTCCGGTAAACCGTAAAATCTGTTTTCGTCTTGAGTTATTCCCTCCGCTTCAACAAGGACTTGCGTTTGGGCATCGACTAAAAAACGGCGCTCTTGATTTTCAAGCGCGTTTACAATGCCGGAAACAAGTTTTTCCGAAAGAGGGAACGTCATGTCTAGTTTTCTAAATCCGCGCGGACGCGCACGATACGGCTGATAAGTCCGTAGGCAACGGCTTCTTCCGCGCTGAGCCAATAATCGCGTTCGGTGTCCTGTGCCACTTGTTCAGGCGTTTTTCCCGTCTGTTCGGCGATAATTTTATCGATTGCCGCGCGCGTCTTTTCGATTTCTTTGGCGTGAATTTCAATGTCGGTCGCAACGCCGCGCATTCCGCTTGACGGCTGATGAATGAGATAGCGGCTGTTTGCAAGTCCCACGCGGTGCTGTGCGTCGACTGCAAGCAAAATAAGCGCCGCCGCGCTTGCGATAAGCCCCATGCCGATAAGGACGACGGGCGCTTTGATGAAACGAATCATATCGAAAATCGCAAAGCCCGCATCCACATCGCCGCCCGGAGAATCGATATACATGTAAATCGTTTTTTGCTCGTCGTCCGCTTCAAGCAAAAGCAGTTGGCGCACGATTTTGTCCGCAAGTTCCTTATTTACCTCTCCGGAAAGAATAATTTGTCTGGTTTTTAAGAATTTTTCCATCAACGGGTCAGCGCCGTCGGCAGCCTTTTTGTCTTTGTCCTCTGAACGAATTTCAGTCATTCTCCAATTCCTTTTATGATGATTAGACCTGTTCCGAAACGAAAGTTGTCGAACAGGCGCATTGTAAAAACCGGCGGAACGTCTGTCCGTCGGTTTGCCGTATCATAGCGGAAACACGGTTTATTTTCAACGCGGACGGCGGCGGGCGGTTATTACGTTGTTTGAAAGATTTAGCGGTGTGCCGTCCGCTACAAGTTTTGCCGGTAGGCAAAACTTGCGGGAAACGGGGGTAGGGGTGCGGCGGCATTGTTGGGAAGGCGTTTTTCATGGTTGGGGGAGAGGTGAAAACGGTTTTTACAAAGCAGCGAGAATTCTTAATTCCATATTACGAATTGCCCCACCTTTTCCACGCGCTCGAAAACGCTTTCACTGTATTTTTGCACGTGAAAATGTTAGTATGCGCGGCGTGGAGGACGAATGAAAGGAATTATTTTGGCGGGCGGGGCGGGGACGCGGCTGCACCCGATTACGCTTGCGGTGTCAAAGCAGATTTTGCCGCTGTACGATAAGCCGATGATTTATTATCCGCTTTCCGTGCTGATGCTCAGCGGGATTCGCGAGGTGCTCATCATTTCTACGCCGCGCGACATTGCGTTTTTTCAGGAACTTTTCGGAAGTGGCGAAAAACTCGGCATGAGGTTTGAGTATGCCGTGCAGGATTCTCCGCGGGGACTTGCGGACGCGTTTATAGTCGGGAAAAAGTTTATCGGCTCGGACTGCGTTGCGCTCGTGCTCGGCGACAATATTTTTTACGGTCAAGGTTTAACGCCGATTTTAAAACAGGCGGTCGGAAAAGTTACAACGAACGGAGGCGCGGCGGTTTTCGGCTATTACGTCAAAGAGCCTTCCGCGTACGGCGTTGTGGAATTCGGGGCGGACGGCAAAGTCCTCGGAATTGAAGAAAAACCCCGTGAGCCGAAGTCGAATTATGCGGTTACGGGACTGTATTTTTACGATAACCGCGTCGTCGATATTGCGGCGGACGTAAAACCGAGCGAGCGCGGCGAAATTGAAATTACGTCGGTGAACAACGCATATCTTGCCGACGGCTCGCTTTCAGTCGAACTTTTGGGGCGAGGAATGGCATGGCTCGACACGGGAAGCTACGACGGTTTGCTTGAAGCGTCAAACTTCATCGCAACGATACAAAAACGGCAGGGACTGTACGTTTCCTGTATCGAAGAAATTGCGTTTACAAACGGCTGGATTACGCGCAAGTCGCTTGCCGCCATTGCCGCGTCGTACAAAACCGAGTACGGCGTGTACTTAAAACAGGTTTTGGAGCGTTAAAATGCCGTTTACGTTTACAAAATGCGTTTCTTCTTCGGGCATCGAGATTCTGGGATTATACGAAATCCGTCCGAAAGTGTTTGGGGACGCGCGCGGCTACTTTTTTGAGTGCTATAGCGAGCGCGACTTTTTTGCGGCGGGACTGACTATGAAATTCGTGCAGGATAATCAGTCGATGTCGTCAAAAGGCGTTTTACGCGGTCTGCATTTCCAAAAGCAGCACCCGCAGGGAAAACTCGTTCGTGCAATCAGCGGGCGCGTCTACGACGTTGCAGTCGATTTACGCAACTCGTCGCCGTCGTTCGGAATGTACTACGGCACCGTGCTCGACGCGGAAAAGCAAAATCAATTCTATATTCCGGAAGGATTTGCGCACGGCTTTTACGTTTTAAGCGACACGGCGGTATTCACGTACAAGTGCACGGATTTTTACCACCCCGAAGACGAAGGCGGACTTATGTGGAACGACGCCGAACTCAATATCGACTGGAAACTGCCTCCCGACGCACCTATTCCGCTGCTTTCGGAAAAGGATATGCGGCATCCGGCGTTTGATAGGGGGAGAGGGTATTTCTAGCAGGGGAAAATTAGGAATGCGAAATGCTTAATTGTCAAATGATAAAGAACCGCAACGTGCTATTTAACCCGCCATTACAGTTCTTTACCGTTTTGCCTATCTGCAAGTGCCTAGTCTCCTACTCTCCGAAAATGCAATTTTCCAATTCTGTGTATAATGCCATATCAGGCGTGAGCAACGGCGCCATTGTGTCCCGTAGAAAAGCTGGAGTATTATTCCCGCATTGCGTAAGCCCAAGTATATGTTTCAATCCATTACAAATTTCACCGCTTGCCGATTTTACGTCGTCTCTAGGATTTCCTCTCTCTTCAGCACTTTTCTTCATAGCAGTATTTTTCATTTCTAAACATTTAGATATTTTATCTGTTTTATTTTCAGTATTACAAAGTTTTTTTATCATTTCATCTGCCAATAAAAAAGCTTCTATATGGCGGAGAGAGAGAACTTTTATACCTTTTTCATGGCATGCTTTAACTTGCTCCTTACTTCTGTCATCTAAATCGACTAATTTAATTATTTTAGATTTTTTTAATACTTCCTTTATGATATTTATGCTTACATTATCTATGCTTTCCAATTCAGAGCATGAACCTATCGATACGAATGAAACATCAGGTTTTGTCTTCTGAAATATTTTTGAATAAACCTCTTGATCAAATTTTTTATTATTTTTAGAAGTTGGAGAGCCCTCGCAGAAAACAATTGTTGCAGGAGCTATTAATCCTGCAAAATCATCAAAAGCCAATTCTAAAAATTTATTCCAAATTGATTTGTTTATTTCTGCAGGCTCCATTACAACGGTAGAATCAAAATCTTTTCCATCAAAGTCAAGAAAAACAACGCTATTGGGATTTACGTTATTTAATTCCTTCGCTTTTTTCAACATCCCGATTGAATGCGTAGCAATCCATAATTGTGATTTTTCGGGAAGATTTTGATACAGTTCTTCAAGAACTTTTTCCTGCATACTTGTATGCATGTGACCTTCAGGCTCGTCTATACAAAATATTGCATCAGGATAGTATTCTTGTTTAATAATTAAATCCAATATTAAATCAAATGCCGATTTTTCTCCTGCCGAGAGATTTTTATAATGATATTTATCAATTATTCCTTTCTTAAAATAGAATGTTCCGTCTCCGAGCGGATCGCCAATATTAAGTAATTCCAAATCGGGAAAAACGTTATTCAAAGATTTTTGAATTTGTCCGAGTATTTTTTCACGCAGGTCTTTTACAGTTAGTTGATTATTAGATTCTGCATAAACTCCTGCTACCGTTTTTGAAACCAATCTCTGATAATTTTCAGAAACATTTGTATCCGTTCGCATAAGATTTTCCTGCGTTTCTTCAGACGGCTTTTCCATATGCGACAACGAGGAAATTGAAAAATCGGGTTCGTTCCGATATGCGCTTCTAAAATAAAATTTTCCATGAATTTCCGATTTGTTATCTAGATTCTCAAAATCGTAGAAATCAATATTAATAACCCTATTAGGATCAAAGACTCCTTCATTAGAGTTATTCCGAAGCGATTCTTTATGCAAATATGAAGTATCATGTGAATAATAGCCCCAGCCATAATATCTATACCATTGATTAAACGCCTCAAATAAAGAGCTTTTGCCGCAGCCATTGGGACCGACAAGAACGACTAGTTTTGCCGTTTCTGGAATATTTTGGATTGTCAAATCTGTAAATCTTTTAAATTTCTTCATTTTTATTGATTTCAATTTCATTTTTCGTCCTTCCTATTCTAACGATGATACACAATTGATTTCATCATTTTTGTACCGTCACTATATTCATTGCGCGGCGAGAATACAATAAAAATTTTAGTTACACCCGCTTATTACCGAAGTTTGAAAGATAAAATCCCCCGTCCCCTTTGCTCGCATTTCCCCCGAGTTTTGCCCTGCGGCAAAACTGCTTAAACGTTTCCACTGTCCGCCATCGCCCTATACCTCTCAAACAACTCTGCGACGCACGCGCTTTCGGTGATGTCGGCGGGGAAGCCGTAGGCGGCGAGGACGGCTTTGTCGTTGGCGCGGTGGGCTTTGCGGAGTACGGGCGGCATGGCGGTTTCGTCGTAGAGGGCGGCGAGGCTGTCGTTGGGGAACTGAGCGCGCGCGTCTAAAATGTCTTTTGCGCTTTGTTCGATTGCCGATTTTTGCGCGTCCGTGGCCGTACACCACGGAAAATTGTTATACACGATTGTGTTGCTGTAGCGGTAGCGCATTTCCAGCCGCCCGCAGACGGCGCGCATCCATGCCATATGAACATTGCTGGTCAGCACGCCGAAATGATAGAGCGAAGCGTTGGGAAGAAAAAAAAGCGCATTGCTTGGAATAACATTCGGTTTCAAATAATCCAGCGGAATGTACCGTCTCTGCTCTGACGATACTCCTGGCACAGCAATATATTCCGAGGTGCACTCTCGAATTTCTGCGAACAGCGTCGGATAGTCCGCAAGTTTCTGCGTAGCCACTTTTGCACTTTGCAGGCGAAAAGTTTTGACATTTTCTATGCGTTTCATCAAACGAGGACACGCTTTTAATTCGGCAGGGCTTGCATCAACAAGCCAAAAACACCAACGCGGCTTACGGTCGATAAAGTCTTTTGCCGCAAGAAAAGGACGCAAAAATTTTTCTCCCTGCGGCTCCTTTTTGACGTATTCCAACTTTTCTTCAATCGTCATAATTAAATTGCCGTTTTCGACAGGTTTGTTTCCGAATATCATTTCCGGCACATTGCACAAAGGTTTTGCCTGTCGTTCAATAAAAATGTCCGCAGCGTCCAACAGATAGCCGTTTATGTTTTGCGCAGGCGTTTTCTTTCCGCCTGAATCGAATATGAACTTTTGCCCGTGAGCTGAAGTTTTGTGTGAAAAACCGACAATCACGCAATGAACGTGTGCTTTTTCCGTCGATTCGGAGTCCCAGCGGAAGGTGCGCCACGCAAAATCAATGCGGATTTCGTGCTGCTCAAACAGCGGCTTCCACAAAGCGGCGACCTGCTCGCCCTGCGTGATGGAGTTCGTGGAAACAAACGCCGCTTTTATGTTCGTACCCTTCATCTGTTCCGCCGCCTTAAAATACCAGCCTGCAACGTAGTCAATATTATTCGCAATGTCGGCGGAAATTGAGCGCAAGTCGTCCTTTTGCGCCTTCGACTGGTACGAATAGCCTACAAACGGCGGGTTGCCCATGATGTAGTCGTAGCGGTGTTCGCCCGTGTGCGAGGCGGCTCCGAAAAACAGCGTTTCCGGCAGGGCGTAGTCGGCGCCGGTTTCGGCGGCAAGCGTTGTCCAGTTCATGCGAGCGCGTTGCCTTCAACGATATTCGCGCCCGTCTTGAGCGGTAAAAAGTCGATACTTTGACTGATGAGGCGTTCGGTTTCCGCAATCATCTGGCTTTCGGCAATCCAAAGCGCGGTTTTTGCGACGGTAACGGCAAAGTCGTTTATTTCGATGCCGTAAAAATTGTCGATTTTGACGCAGATAGGATTTTCAAAGTCGCCCATAAGCGCCTGACCGCTAAAGCGCGCGGCAATGCAGCGGTTTTCAAGGCGGCGGAGGCTCAAATACGTTTCCGTCAAAAAGTTGCCGCTGCCGCAGGCGGGGTCAAGAAATTGCAGACTTCCAAGTTTCTTTTGAAAGTCTAAAAGTTTTTGCTCCCGCGTTTTTGCCTGCGCGATGTGCATAATCTCTTCGAATTCGGCAGTAAGTCTGTCCATAAACAGCGGGTCGATGACTTTATGGATATTTTCGATGCTCGTGTAGTGCATTCCGCCCGTGCGCCGCGTTTCTGGATTGAGCGTGCTTTCAAACACCGCGCCGAAAATCGTGGGACTAATTTCGCTCCAGTTGAACGGCGCGCAATGCTCCACGATAACGGCAACAATTTCCGGCGTAAAGTTGGGAATCTCGATGTCCTCCGCGGCAAACAGTCCGCCGTTTACATAGGGGAAGGGCACAAGCGCGGTATCGTATTTGTCGCGCGCGTCGAGTTTCGTGTCCAGCCCCTTGAATAAATCGATGAGCGCCTTGCGGAGATTTTCCGGACGGAAGGACTTTATGTAGTCTTCGAACGCGGTTTTCGACGCGAAAAGCCCCGCGTCTTCGGCGTACAGACAAAAAACAATGCGGACGCAAAGGATGTTGAGACTGCGGAGGCTGTCCGCGTCCGGCGCAATGTATTCTTTGAAAAGCGCGTCGTAGAGTTTTCCGACAAGTTTTCCCGCGTCGAGCGAAACCTGCTCCTCGCGCCGGATATTTTCGCTTTTGCGGTTTACGAGGAACTCAAACCGGTAAAAATCCTTTTCCAAGTCGGCAAGAAGAATGCGCTCAGGCTCGCCGTTGGGATTTTCCATGTCGTACACAAGGAATTCGGAAAAATTGCAGGTTACAATCCACTTGGGATGCTGACTTAACGGGAGTTCGGCGACATACTTTTTTGCCTGCTGAAAGGGCGTGAGAGACACTCCGTCCGACTGTTTAATCGGCTCGCGCAAATCTTTGTGAGAGCCTTTTTGTTCGATCATTACGCGCGTTTCAGGAATGTATGCGTCGATAAAGTTCGTAATCGTCTTGTTTTCAATCTTTTCTTTCACCTGCTCTTCAAAAAAGATGAAATCCGCGTAGTCTTCCACCCCGAAAACGCTTGAAAGCAAATCAATCCAAAACTTCTGCGTTTCGCCTTTTTCATACCCGTGCCCCTGCCAGCGAGCGGCAAAGTTTTTCGCGCGCTTTTTCTGTTCCGTCTGTGTCATGGGCAGAAGAATAGCGTATTTTTGAGGGAATGCGAACTGAGTTTTTAGATGATACTGTGTGCCGCCCTACCGAGTTTTCTTACGAAAACCTGCAAATAATGAGGTTCGCAAGTCAGAAAAACTGAATTAATTACGCATTCCCAATTCCCCTCTCCCCCCATGTTGAAAAATCCGGCGGCATTCACTATTGTGGCACAAACTTACAAAACGGAGTTCATCGGAATGCAAAGCAAACGCAAACTGCATACTATTTTGGTTACGGGCGGCGCGGGGTTTATCGGCTGCAACTTCATTCACTATTTGTTCGGAATGTCGGCGGCGGGCGACGGCCGGTTTACGGATTCGGGATTTGACGGCGTCGTTGTCAATGCGGACTCTCTGACCTACGCGGGAAACCTTTTAAGCCTGAAAGACGTCGATGAAAAGTTCGGGAGCGGGGCAAAGGACGGCGCGCGCCGTTATTTTTTTGAAAAACTTGACATTTGCGACCGCGAAAACGTCGCGCGCCTCTTCCGCGAATACGACATAGACACCGTCGTTCATTTTGCGGCGGAAAGTCACGTTGACCGTTCGATTCTGGGGCCTGAGGCTTTTGTCCGCACGAACGTCATGGGAACCTTTACGCTTTTGGACGCGGCGCGAAGCGCGTGGACGCAGGCGGACGGCTCAATGCGCGGCGACGTGGTATTTCATCATATTTCGACGGATGAAGTGTACGGCTCTCTCGGCGAGACGGGCTATTTTACGGAGGCGACGCCCTACGACCCGCGCAGTCCCTATTCGGCGAGCAAGGCGTCGAGCGACCACCTTGCGGCATCTTATTTTCACACGTACGGACTGCCGCTCACGCTTTCCAACTGCACGAACAATTACGGTCCCTTCCAATTCCCCGAAAAACTCATTCCGCTGATGATTATGCATATAAAGGAAGGAAAAAATCTTCCCGTGTACGGCGACGGCAAAAATATCCGCGACTGGATTTACGTTGAAGACCACAACCGCGCTGTCTGGAAGATTTTGCAAAGCGGCACGAGCGGCGAAAAATACAATATCGGCGGCGAAAACGAATGGGAAAATATCCGTCTGCTCGAAAAAATCATTGAAATCACGGCGGAAAAATTGACTGCGGCGGGAATGAGCGGACGGAACGCGGAGGAAATCCGTAAAACGATAAGTTACGTCAAAGACCGTCCGGGGCACGACCGCCGCTACGCGATTGACTGCGCAAAAATCAAAACCGAACTCGGCTGGCAGCGGAACATGACGTTTGAACAGGGACTTGCGGCGACGATTCAATGGTATCTTTCAAATCCGGACTGGATTGAGAACATCCGGAGCGGCGACTATCTCAAGTGGATTGATAAGAACTATTCAAAAAGATAAAATCCGCGAAATCTTACGGTTTGGGGCGGTTTTCCGCCTTTGTTTTCCCGCAGATTGTCCGTTGCGGCAAAACATCATTTATTTAATAGAAGGAAACTATGCTTGAAGAATTAAAAATGCCGATTGCGGCGCTCAAAGAAGATATTATGAACGTTTGGGGGCGTCTTTGACTCCGCTTCCATAGAAAAAAAGATTGCCGAAAAGATGGCGCTCACGGAAAATCCCGCGTTTTGGGACGACCATGAAAAAGCCGAGCGCGTTATGTCCGACGTGCGCAAACTGAAAAACCGCATTGAACCGTGGAAGGAAATGCTTTCGGAGTTTTCCGACGTGGAAGCGATGTTTGACCTTGCCGAAGAGAGCGGGGATGCTGCCGACGAAGATGAAACACGGAAAATGTTTGCCGCAGCAAAAGAAAAGTTTGAAAAACTCAACATATTGAATCTTTTATCCGGCGAAGTAGACCAAAACGACGCATTTATTTCGATTCACGCGGGGGCGGGCGGCACGGAAGCCGAAGACTGGACGGCAATGCTCAGCCGCATGTACACGCGCTGGGCGGAGCGGCGCGGATTTAAAATCGAGATTGTCGACCAACTGGAAGCCGAAGGCGGGCTTAAATCCATTACGATGCAGATTTCAGGCGATTACGTGTACGGCTACTTAAAATGCGAGGCGGGCATTCACCGGCTGGTGCGCATTAGTCCGTTCGACTCGAACGCGCGCAGGCACACGTCCTTTTCAAGCGTGTACGTCTATCCATTGCTTGACGATTCGATTGAAGTCGACATAAAACCGGACGACTTACGCGTCGACACCTACCGCGCAGGCGGAAAGGGCGGGCAGCACGTCAACAAAACGGAATCCGCCGTGCGTTTTACGCACATTCCGACGGGAATTGTCGTCGCCTGCCAAAGCGAGCGCAGTCAACTGATGAACCGAGCCTCCGCGATGAGCATTCTCAAGTCGAAATTGTACGAGTATTACCGGCAAAAAAAGGAAGAGGAGAATTCCAAGTTCAGCGGCGAGAAAAAAGATATTTCATGGGGAAACCAAATCCGCTCCTACGTTTTTCAGCCGTATACGATGGTAAAAGACCACCGAACTAAGTGCGAGTCCGGTAATATTCAAGCGGTGATGGACGGCGACATAGATCAATTTATGGACTCATACCTTGTTGCAAAGTGGAAAGGGCTTCCGATGGATGCGGACGGCGGGGATGAAGTTTAGTTTTTTTCTCAAAATGCCGCGTCTTGCGTTGTGTCTGCTTTTGTTGGGGGCGCGCGCGTTCTCTGCGGAAACAAAAAAGTGGACTTTAGCGGCGGAAGCGTTTACTTTTACGCAAAAAAACGCGGAAACGCCGCCGCTCAAAGCGTCCGCCGCCGCAATTCCGTCCATCATGCTCGAACAAATTACCAAAAACATGAACCGCATGCCGCGCGCGCAGGAGCAGCTTGACCGCAAACTCTACGAACTGCAAAAGGAGCGGCTTTCGCTTTTCTTGCAGCTTTCAAATGAAGTCCGCTCGCGCGATTCGATTTTTCTGAACGGCTATTCCAAGCGCAAACAGGATTACGAAATCAAAAAGCAGGACGCGAAAATCGCGGAAATTCAAAGGAAGATAGATGAAAACTTAAAATCCGCCGCCGAACAGGAACAGTTTTTTGACACGCAAATTAAAGTCGACCTTGAACGGCAACAGCAGATTGCAGAAGGCGATGTCGTAAACGACGAGCAAAAAAAGGAAAACGCATTCATCGTGCTTTTTAAAGACCTTGCAAAAAAGCGCAAAACCCCGGAGCCCGCGCTTGAAGAAGTCGTTATTTATCAAAACGACTTTTCAAAACTGTTTGAAGCGCCGGAAGAAACGCGCAAAAAAGGCTACGCGAGTTTTGAGTTTGAAAAGGCCTGCGTCGACGGCGGCATACAGGGACTTTTGACCGGTAAAATCACCGTGTACGGCGCGTACTTTTCCGCCGCGGTAACCTTGTACGAATATCCCGGCGCGCGGGAAATCGGGCACGCGGTGGAAGTCGGCGGCGTTGACGAAATCAGTTTTCTTGCGCGGCGGCTCGCCTCCTCCCTCATTCCGAAGATTTCCGACAGTATGCCGATTGAAATCCGCGTCGCGGTAAAACCCGAAGACGCCGCCGCAAAAACCGTTCTCACCGTTGACGACTCCGTTTTCCGTTCGCTTCCCGAAACGTTGACTTTAGGCAGCGGCGTCCACACGCTCAGTTTTGAGGCGGAAGGCTACGCGTCCGCGTCAACTTCGTATTCGTTTGCGGGAAACCGGCGTTTTACAGTCGACATTGAGATGCGGGAAAAAAAAGACGGCGCGTTTACGCTTGCGCTTAAAAAAGATTTTGCCGGCGACTTGTTTGCCGGCGGCGCGCTTGCCGCAACGCTTGAGCCTGACGAGCGTTTTGCGTCCATCAAGATAAACGACGGCAATATTTTGGGGCGTTTTATCACTGAGGACGGGACGGGCGCGGATTATTTTATCAAAGAATCGCTTTTGGAAGACGGAGCCGCGCTCGTGCTCAATGCCAAGCCTTTCGACCGGAACGCGTATATCGAAAAACGGCGCAAGTGGATGTATTCGTCGTATAGCGCGCTCATCGTTTCGCTCATTCCGACTTTTTACTGTTACGGAAATTATTTTTCCGCGGCGTCCGCCTATAATAAACGCTATGATTATTCTTACGATGAGGCGGTAAAATGGCAGACGGCGTCCCGCGTAACGGCGGGAATCAGCATTGCGTGCGGCGCGTTTTTTGCGTATGAGTTGACGCGCTATCTGCTTGCCGCGAACACCGTTCTGCCGGCGGAAGCGAAAAAGATGAGTCCCCGCAGGGAAGCGAAAATCCGCGCGCAGGAAGAAAAAGCCCGCGCGGCAAAACTGCAGGCGGAAGCGGAACAAGAAAAGCAGGAAGACGAAGACGAGGCGACTGAAGTTCCGCAGGAAACGCAGAAAGAGAGGCAGGAATAATGAGAACTTGACGGCAGGACGGTGTTCCGCTTCGTTATTCAAACGGCATAACAGCCGTCTGACAATTACGCATTACACATTATGAATTACAAATTGAGAGGTGCTTGAATGGGAAAAATGTCGTTTGCGCAAAGACTGCGCAATTTGTTTTCGCACAAGGAAAGCGCGGAGTTTTACGACGATTTGAGCGACGCGCTCATTGAAGGCGACGTCGGCGCGAAAACCGCTTTTGAAATCACGGAGCGACTGGAAAAGACCTGCGCCAAACAGCATATCTCAGGCGAACGCGATATTTTACTTGAACTCAAAAACATTCTTTTAGAGTACGTTAAAGCCACCGAACTTATCGCGGCGCCCGGCAAAACGAATATTTGGATGCTGCTCGGCGTAAACGGCGTCGGAAAAACGACCAGCGCGGCGAAATTGGCGCATTATTTTAAGCCAACGGCGGAAAACCTCGCGCTTGCTTCGGCGGATACGTTCCGCGCGGCGGCAATCGAACAACTTGCGCTCCACGCGGAAAAAATCGGCGTGCGCGTCGTAAGTCATCAGCACGGCGCAGACCCCGCGGCAGTCGTTTTTGACGCGGCGTCCGCAATCGGCGCGAGAGGCGGCGGACTGGTCATTGCCGACACGGCGGGGCGGCTTCACAACAAAGAAAATCTTGTACGCGAACTGCAAAAAATCGATAGGATTTGCCGCGAAAAGTCCGACGACGGCTGCTACAAAAAACTTTTGGCGGTGGACGCGACGACCGGACAAAACGCGCTCCGGCAGGCGGAAGTCTTTCACGAAGCAGTCGGCATAGACGCGCTCATTTTGACTAAATACGACTCAAGCGCGAAAGGCGGCATTGCAATTTCCATCGGCAAAGAACTCAGGATTCCGACTGCGTTCGTCTGTACCGGCGAAAAATACGCCGACATCGCGCCTTTCGACGCGGAAAAATACGTCTCCGAGTTTTTAGGACTTTAGCGTGAACGGCTCAAAACTCCGTTTCTGTGCCGCCGCAGCGATTTTTTGCGCTTTCTCCGTTTCCGCTTACGCGAATAGCGCGGAATTCGAGCGTTTTTTTGCCGAACTGTGGCGGTATGAATATTCCGGCGCGTCGAATTACGCGGGCATTGAACGCTTTAGCGGCGTGTCGAACATTCCCGCGTCCGCAGCGGCGGGAACGAAATGGACGTTCGGGCGGGGGGCGGCGCGCATAATCGGCTTATATATGGAAGAATATGCGGATATTTTCGACATTCCGGCGGCGTTGGAAGAAAATACGGGCGGCGGCGCGGAGGATTTTGCGGAACTTGCGGCGGACGGCGCGTTGGAAGTCGGCATTCCTGAAGAATTGACTGAAATGCAAAAAGAGATTGCGCAAAAGACGGAGGACGCGGAAACAAAGCCTGCGCCGGAAAGGCGTTTTACGGACATCGACGGCAAACTGCGTTTTCATTCGTTTGAAGACGAGACTTTATCGCTCCAAAAGACGGCGGACGGCTACACGGCGGCGCGCTCCGGCGGAAACAGAGGCGTCCGCATGTTTTACGATGCGGATTTCCGCCTTTCCAAGCGCGAGTTTTGGGATTTGAGCGGCGGCTTGGAGACGCAGGCGGCGGTAAAAACGGAAAAATACGCGTACGAAGGCGGCGCAAAGCCGGTTTCCGCAGTCGTTACGGAGACGGGAAGCCGGACGGAGATTTTCTACGATGAGGCGGGGCGCATTGCGCTTTCAAAAATCTTTGCAGTCGGAAACGACGATGGCTGGAATTCAGTCGACACGAAAGAAGTCGGGAAGGAAAAAGATGAAAAGTCAGCCGGCGATGAAAATCAGGGAAAGGCGGACGGAACCGGCGCGGACACAAAGGACTTTGACGAAGAAGATTTTACGCTTCAAAGTACGACGCGATTTTCTTACGGCGAAGACGGAAAACTGATGGAACGGAATTATGAGGCGTACACTTACCGGTACGGCAGGCTGACGGACACGCAGACGAGGCGTGAAGTCTACGAGCATAAAATTGCGGACGGAGAGCCGGACTACTATTTTTACGAAAACGGCGCGCTCCGCATGAAGCGGATTTACGGCGGCGTTGACACGTATACGGCATATATGTATTTTGACGGCGGATATTCTTCCGAAAGCGTGTACGAAAACGGCCGGCGCGTGCGGGATTTGTTCTTTTTTTACGATAAACTTGTCAGGAGCCGGAATTATGAATAAAAAAAATCTTTTTTCGTCGCGGGCATGGATTTTTTTTGTGTCGCGGCGTTTTTCTTCCGTCGACCGCAAAGGCCGCTCCGCCGTTACCAGTTTTCTTGCCGCGCTCGGCATTGCGCTCGGCGTGATGACGCTCATCACGGTTTTGGGCGTCATGAACGGCTTTCAAATGAGTTTTGTAGACGCAATCATGGAAATTTCAAGTTATCACATCCAAGTTTCAGGAATCGACAGCACAAACGAGGCTGAATTTTTGCATTTTTGCGAAAAACATAAAAACATCGCCGCGTCGGGAAGATTTTACGAGTCGCAGGCGCTCATTGCAGGAGAGCGGGGACGGGAAGCGAGCGCGGTTATCCGCGGCGTTGAAAGCGACGTTACGGAGCGCGACAAAGGTTTTGCGCGCGAACTGCACATTGTCGGCGGCGCGTTCGACTTAACTCAGGCGGACTTTATCGTGCTCGGCTCGTATCTTGCAAAGACGCTCGGCGTTACAATCGGCGGCACGGTGAATCTGCTTGCCATGAGCGGCGGAAACGACGTCGCCCTCATTTCGCACAACCGCGAATTCCGCGTAACGGGAATTTTTGAATGCGGTTATGCCGACATAAACAGTTCGTTCGCCTTTATCAGCGACGCGGCGGCAAAGGCGAACTTCGGTTCCGGAAGTCAATTAAAATACGGAATAAAACTTCTCCGCCGGAATGCCGACGCCGCTGCCGCCGCAGACATCGAAGCCGCTTTCCCGAACGTCAAAGCGCAGTCGTGGCGCGAGTTCAACCGTTCGTTTTTCGGCACGCTCCGCATCGAAAAAAATATTCTCATGCTCCTCGTGTTTTTGATTTTCGTCGTCGTCGGCATAAACATCTACAACGGAATGCGGCGGATCGTCTTTGAGCGGGCGGAAGAAATTTCGGTTTTGTCCGCGCTCGGAGCGTCGGAAAAAGAAATCAAGTCGATTTTTATCATGCGCGGCTTTACCGGCGGCTTTATCGGCTCGCTTGCGGGCACGGCGGCGGGACTTTTCTTGTGCGTCAACATCGGCGCGGTTTTTATGGGCATTTCGCACGTCATGTTTTTTGCCGAGTACGCCGCCGCCTTAATTTTTTCTCCGCAAAACGCCGCATTCATCTACGAAAATCCCATGTACCGAATCTACGCCTCCATTCCCGCGCGCTTTTATTTTTCGGAAGCGCTGGCAGTCAGTCTCTTTGGACTTGCCGCGCCCCTCTTTGCGGCGCTTGAGGCGAGTAAAAACGTATTAAAAATGAATGTCGCGGAGGTCTTGCACGATGAATAAAATTCTGACGGTCAAAAATCTTGAAAAAACATACAAAACCGACATCGAAACGCTCACGGTCTTAAAAAACTTGAATTTTGAGGCAGTCGAAGGGAGCAAAACGGCGATTGTTGGCGAAAGCGGAAGCGGGAAAAGCACGCTCTTGAACATCATCGGCAGCATTGACACCGCGACGGGCGGAACCGTACAGGCGGGCAAGTGGAATCTTACCTCTCTTTCCGAGCGCGAAAAGTCCGAATACCGCTCATCGTGTTTGGGGCTGGTGTTCCAGTTTCACTATCTGCTCAAGGATTTTACCGCCCTTGAAAACGTGTTTATGCCTGCGTTTATGGCAGGCGTTCCGCGCAAAACCGCCGAAGAAAAAGCGCGCGCCCTGCTTGAAGACGTCGGACTTTCCAAGCGGAGTTCGCACCTTCCGAGCGAACTTTCAGGCGGCGAGCGGCAGCGGGTTGCAGTTGCGCGCGCGCTCATAAACGATCCGCCGCTCATTCTTGCCGATGAACCGACGGGCAATCTTGATCCTGCGAATGCGGTTTTAATCAGCGAACTGCTTTTTTCCATGGCGGATAAGTACAAGAAAACGTTGATTTTAGTAACGCACGACTTAAAAATCGCGGAAAAATGCGCCGACCGCTACACCATCGCAAACGGCGGACTGGAGAAACTATGACGGCGGCGGCATCAATTTTATTTGCAAAACAGCTCATCTTCCCCCGCACGCTCAAAAAATCTTCCGCACGGAGAAGCATTTTGGGCGCCGTCGCGTGCATTGCAATCAGCATTGTGCCGCTGACCGCCGTCATCAGCATTGCGGACGCGATGATAAGCGGCATGACCGAACGGCTCATCGGCTTATCTTCCCTGCACCTGCGCGCGGTTGTCAGGCGGAACGCGGACGCGGCGGCAACGCTTGACGGATTGACGGCGTATAAAACCGCGCTCGCGAACGTCAACGGCGTTTCAGACGCGTTTATGGAAATCGACTGCGACGCGCTTGCGGCGGGGAAAAATTACCGCACCGGAGCCGCCGTCCGCGCCGTAGAGCCGGACGTTTTTACGCGGAACGCGTACTTTGCAAAGTTTATAAAAACGGTTGACGGTAATATAGAAGATTTTGCGCATAATCCCAAAAGCGCGGTCATCGGAGAAAAGGCTGCGGGACTGCTTTCCGTCCGCGCAGGAGACACCGTCCGTCTCATCATGACAAAACGACTGCCCTCAGGCGCAATTACGCCGCGCTTAACCTCGTTCACCGTCGCTGCAGTCGTTTCTTCCGGCTATCAAGAACTCGACGCGCTGTGGTTTTTCATTCCGATTGAAACGGGCTTTTCCATAATTCCGAACGACTCCGCAATCGTTTCCGTCATGATGGAATGCAAAGACGCTTTTTCACCTTCGCTTTACGGCGTGCAAGCCGAATGCGCGTCAATCTTAAACGGAGAAGTGACCGTCTTCCGCTGGGACGAATTGAACGCTTCTCAACTGCAAAACTTCTCTTCAACAAAACTCATGCTCGTATTCATCATGACGCTCATCGTCCTTGTTGCGGCGGTAAACATTTCTTCCGCTCTCGTCATGCTCGTTATGGAACGCCGTCGTGAAATCGCCATTTTAAAAAGTCTCGGCGGGACGCCCGGCGGCATTACGCTTTCGTTTTTGCTCACCGGTCTTGCCGCAGGCGGTGCGGGACTTGTAGTGGGGCTGCCGTTCGGGCTGCTTGTTTCGGTTAATATAAATAAAATCATCGCTTTTACCGAAAATATTATGAATTCGACTTTAAAAATCGTGTATATTATAGGAGGCGGGACTGAGTTTAACGCGTTCCGCCTGCTCAATCCGGATTATTATCTTACGGAAATACCGATTTCAGTTCCGTTTTCGGAACTGTTTTTTATGGGCGGGGCGGTTATGCTTCTTTCTCTTGCCGTTTCTATTATTCCTGCCGTTCGGGCGGGGAAAGAAAATCCGCTCGAAATATTTAGGAAATCATAATGCAATGCGACTTATGTCATAACGAAGAAGCGGTCATTTTTATTGAACAAGTGGGACCGAATGGAACGCGTAAAGTGAATTTATGTTTAAAGTGCGCGTCCGAGAGAGGAATTGCAAGCCCCAACGCGGCTCCGCAAAAAATCAACATCGATGCGATTTTTAAAGAAATCGACGAAAAAATCCGTTCCGCCGACCCCGACGCGCGCCGTTTGTGTCCCGTCTGCGGAAAAAATCTTGCGCTTATTAAAAAGTCGCTTGCTGCAGGCTGTCCTGAATGCTATGAAGTTTTCAAAGATGAAATAAAAACCGTTATGAGCGCGCACGGCATGGCGGGACTGTACACCGGCTCGCTTCCCAAACGGCTTGCAGGTTTCCGCAACGCGCTTACCGACCGCAACGATTTACAAACGAAACTTGACGAAGCCGTTCGGGCGGAAAACTATGAAAAAGCCGCCGTGTACCGCGATTATCTCCGCGCGCTTGAAAAAGGCAGCGTTGCCGACGCCGGTGAAGAAGCGATTGAAGAAGGAGAAACGCGCTGATGGCAGGACAGGAAGCAGGCGTTTTACCGTGGTATTCGGAAGACGGCGAGTGCAGCGACACAATCGTATCTTCCCGCGTGCGTCTTGCGCGCAATTTAGCGAACTTTCCGTTTCCCGCATATTTTAAGTCCGACGACTTTTTACGCGTGCAGGCGCTCGTATTCGACGCGTTCGGCGACAGGTCAAAAGACAGTTCGTTCGGCTATCACGTTATCGACTGCCGCGTACTCGATGAAAACGGGCGGCGCATACTGGAAGAGCGCGGCGTTTTAAAAACGCAAAGCGAATTGCAGACCCGCGCGCTCGGCAGCGAAAGCGGACTGGTGATGAGCAAGGACGGGCGTATCGCCTGCGCGCTCAACTCCGGCGACCACGTGCGGCTCAGTTATTTTTCAACGGGACTTTCCGTCCGGCGAGCCCACTTTGAATGCGCCCGCGTTGACTCCGCATTGCAGGATAAACTGCAGTTCGTTTCCACTGCGGACTTCGGCTATCTTACCGCGTATTTTTGCGACGCCGGCAGCGGCATGAAAATCAGCGCGCGCATTCACATTCCGTCGGTGCTCCGCGCAGGACGCGTTTCATCTCTTTCCGACGCGCTTGCAAAAAGCGGACTGAGTTTAAGTCCCCTCTATCAATTTTCCGCGCAGATGAATCCCGCTCCGGCATTTTTCACGGTAGCGACGACGTCCGCCGCAGGCGGCACGGAAATCGACCAAATCGCGTCATTTGAAGCGGCGTGCCGCTTTATCATCGAAACGGAAAACAAAATTGCGGCGGATTTTGCGGACTACAAGTCCGTCGTCGTGCGCAATGCGATAATCCGCGCGTATTCCGCCGCGAAAACCAGTCTGCTCATTTCGTATCCCGAATCTTTAAGCATGATTTCGGATCTGAAATTCGGGAAAAAAATCGGATATTTACAGGGAATCGACGACAATGCGTTTTGCGGACTTTTATACCGCGTTCAAGACGGACATTTGACGTATCTTATGAACAATGGAAATTTTACGTTTGAAAACGATCTTGCAACAAACATTCAACTCAAACTTGACCGGCTCCGCGCCATCATCATGCAGGAAACTCTTTCGAACGTTGCACTGAGGAATATATGAAAAATTTTTCACAGCGCGCCTCGCGCCTTGTCTATGCGCTTTGCCAAGATGAGGCGCGAAAAACCTGTTGCGCTCAAGTGCGCCCCGAGCACGTTCTTCTTGCGCTGATAAAAAGCGAAGACGGATTGGGATTTGAAGTTCTGAAGTTTTTGCGAATCAATCTTTTGACATTCCGGTTTTCGCTTGAACAAAACATCAGTTCTTCCGCTGACGGAATTGCAGCGGGCGCGGGAGAAATCCCAACGGGCAGCCGCATGAAAAAACTGCTTGAACGGGCGGGCGTGGAATCGCAGACGCTTGGGAACGGCTATATCGGCACGGAGCATTTAATTCTTTCCGCCGTGTGCGAGACTGAAAGCGTTACGGCGCGTTATTTTGAAAAGGCGGGACTTGACGCTGCGGAAGTGCGGAACGCCGTAAAAAAAGTCCAAGCGGAGTACAAGTCTTCCGTTCCGGAGCATTCCGAGCAAAAACTGCTTAATCACGTGTTTCAAGATATTTTCGGCATGAGCGGAGCGCAAAGATCGGCGCAGCCCCACAGCGTAAAAACGCCGAAAAAGAGTTTTTTGGACGAATTTACACGGGATTTGACGCGTCTTGCGCTGGAAGAAAAAAGCGATCCCGTCGTCGGACGCGGGAAGGAAATCGAGCGGCTTATTCAGATTTTGTCGCGCCGCGCAAAAAACAATCCCGTTCTCGTCGGCGAGCCGGGAGTCGGCAAAACTGCGATTGTAGAGGGCTTTGCAGCCCGCGTCGCAAAAGGGCAGGTGCCGCAGGGGCTCATCAAAAAACGCGTTCTTTCGCTTGACTTGGGCGCGCTCATCGCGGGGACGAAGTACCGCGGCGAGTTTGAAGACCGCATGAAGCGCATGATGAACGAGGCGAAAGAAACCGGACTTATTTTGTTTATCGACGAACTGCACACGATAATCGGTGCGGGAGGTCCTGAAGGGACGCTTGACGCGTCTAATATGCTTAAACCCGCGTTAAGCCGCGGCGAGATTCAAATAATCGGCGCGTCGACGACAAAAGAATATACGCGTTATATAGAAAAAGACTCCGCGCTGGAGCGGCGTTTTCAGATGGTCAAAGTCGAAGAGCCTTCCGACTCCGAGACAATCGATATTTTAAGCGGAATAAAACGCCGGTATGAGGAATTTCATAACGTCTTTTACGACGGCGACGTAATTCCTTCCATTGTAAAGATGTCGCGCCGGTATGTGCCGGAGCGTTTTTTGCCGGATAAGGCAATCGACATTCTTGATGAGGCGGGGGCGCGTAAAAAGATTCAGGAAGAGGAAAAGCCCGCCGAACTCAAAGAACTTGAGGGCAGAATTGAAGAACTTGCGGCGGAGAAAACGCAGCTTGTCATCAGACAGAAGTACGAAGAGGCGGCGCGCGTGCGCGATCAAGTTGCGGAAATGAAGCGGCGTCTTGAGTCGTTCCGGACGTATTGGAATGCGAACGCGGCGGAAAATAGACGGCATGTTACGTCGCACGATATTTGCCAGATTATCGCGTCCATGACAGGCATTCCCGTTGACCAGTTGGACGTTTCCGAAACGCAGCGGCTTGTCGGCATGGAAGAGGAAATGCACAAAAGCGTTGTGGGACAGGACGACGCCGTTCACCTTATTGCGGGAGCCGTACGCCGGAGCCGCGCGGGGATTTCGTCTCCCGACCGCCCGATAGGCTCGTTTATTTTCTTGGGGCCGACGGGCGTGGGAAAAACGCAGCTTGCAAAGGCGCTTGCAAAATTCCTTTTCGGCAGCGAAGAACAACTTATCCGCATTGACATGTCGGATTTTATGGAAAAACACAACGCAAGCCGCCTTGTAGGTGCGCCTCCCGGCTACGTGGGCTACGAAGACGGCGGCGTGCTCACCGAAAAAGTGCGGAGACGCCCGTATTCAGTCGTCCTGCTCGACGAAATAGAAAAGGCGCATCCCGACGTGTTCAACTTGCTCTTGCAGCTGCTTGAAGAAGGCGAATTGAGCGACAACCTCGGGCACACGGTCAATTTCCGCAACACCGTGATAATCATGACGAGCAATGCGGGCGCGCGGCAGATTACGAACGAAGGGCGCGTAGGTTTTTCGGACGCGGGCAACGGCATTATCACTTACAGCGAAATTAAGGCGGGCGCGCTCAACGAACTGAAAAAGTTGCTGAGCCCCGAACTTCTCAACCGCATTGACGATGTAATTGTATTCGACGCGCTGACTTACGAGCAGATTTCCGCGATTCTTGATATTCAAATGGAAGAACTTTCCGTGCGGCTTTCCGAACGCGGACTGAAAATCCGTTTGACGGACGGCGCGCGCGATTATCTTATCGAACACGGCTATGAACCGTCGATGGGCGCGCGCCCGATGCGCCGTCTCTTACAGCGCGAAATTGAAGACCCCGTTTCCGTTGCGGTGCTTGACGGCAAAGTAAAAAACGGCGGCGAAATACAAATCGACTGCACAGACGGCGCGCTTACGGTAAGTTTTCCTCCGACGGAAGACGAGGCGGTTTCCGTTCCGGCAGCCCTTCCGCCTGCGGACAGTTACGAAGAAGAGTAAAACTTATTGTACGGACTGCATAAAAGCCGCACAGTAAAAGAGATTTAGTCGACAACGGGTTTCGACTTAGGTTGACGAGTTCTAAATCGCGCAGTTAGCAGTTAAATAAAAAAAAGACGGAAAATAACTGCACACTTTTTTTCCGTCTTTCAAAACTTTTCTCCGTTTGTGTGATTTGTTAGAACGCCGCTCTTTATACGATTGAAACCGCTTTTTTCTTTATATAACCGAAGTCTTCAAGCGAACGTACCATTCTATACACGGTAGCGCGTCCTATTCCGTCATTGGCGCGGCGCGCAAGATAATACAATTCCTTGCAAGAACAACCGGGATTATTCAATATCGTTGTGAGCAGCTGTTTCCGCTGGATTGTAATTCTGAATCCTCTGTTTCTAAAAGCATTCATAATTTCCGAAAATTTATCTTCCATGAAATACTCCTCTTTAAGAAATCCCGTCCAAGTCGAATCTCTTGAACGGAAGTTTTACGGATAAATGATTTTATGTCCCTAAAATCACTATAGTTAGTCTATGCTAACTTATAAAAAAAGTCAACAATCTTCTTGACTTTTGGAAATCAGCGGACTGAAAGCAAATTATTGCAGAATTAAAAGCGGTAAACGCAAATCCGTAAAAGTTTTATGACGTTTGCGCGTTATTCAAATGGAATGGAAAAAAGAAACTCTGCGATTGCAATCGCGCATGAGCAGGACAGCCATACTATCAACGACTGGATAAAAAAAGCGCAGCCCCCGAAAAGTATTAGTTTCCAAGGGCTGTGCCATCCAGCTTTCGCTGGATATCGGAGAGAGTTTATCAGCTTATTTACAAGCTGTGATTACTATAACAAGTCTTAATTCAGTTGTCAATCAAATTCGATATAATTTTTAATTATTTTTGCATGTTTTATGAGTTTTAAATTGATTTTTCGTAATTCAAGTTTTTCATTGACACAATATATAAAATTCTGTAATAATAGAGAGATTTTTGGCATACGCCGTTCAATTTATAATGATAAATCCAACATTCCAACATACATAAGCAAGAAAAATGGAGTTATTTTAATGGCCTTTAGAAAGAGTCATTCGGAAGAAGACGCTTCAGAGCAAAACACTGCCGGAGCGCAGTCGCAACTTGTATTTGAAGCGCAACCCGAATCTTATGAATCTTCGGACAGAATATCCGGAGAAGCTGACGATTATTCGGCTGAACAGCAACCTTCTGTACTACCGCAAGATGAAAACGAAACAACTCGTGAACAGTCCGAAGTTCCCCCTCCCGTCCGGCCGCGCAGACGTGCGGTTGTCAAAGTAAGTTCTTACGAAAAAAATCCCGATACGGCGGAAAATTACGCGGAAAGCGAACGCTCGTCGTTTCCTCGTTCGGAACATTCCGGTTACGGAAGCAGCCGCTGGGGGCAGTCGCCCTCCCGCTACAGCGCAAGTCCGACGACGCGGAGACCTGTCCGCCGCCCGTATTTGCATACGTCTTCGCGGACGGAAATGCCCATTCCGACCGGCTCCGTTGATCCGTCCGTTTTACAGAACGCGGAAAGCGGCGAACTTGACGCGAACAAGCCGCAACTCGTTATCAACGACCTCACCGCGATGGGCATGCACGAACTGCGCGACCTTGCGATAAAATACGGTTTCAGCGGCGACGACCTCGCACCGATGAAAAAACAGGAGTTGATATTCGTCATATTAAAAGCGCACACCGAGCACGGCGGCATTATTTTTGCCAGCGGCGCGCTTGAAATTCTCCCCGACGGCTACGGATTTTTGCGCAGTCCCCAAAACAGTTATCTGCCGGGCCCCGACGACATTTACATTTCGCCGAGCCAAATCCGCCTGTTCAACCTCAAAACGGGCGACACTGTCTACGGGCAGACGCGCTCGCCCAAAGAAGGAGAGCGGTTTTTCGCGCTCATGCGCATTGAGTCCGTCAACTTTGACGACCCGCGCATTGCGCAGACCCGCATTCCGTTTGAAAACCTGACCGCCCTGTACCCCAAAGAAAAATTACGACTTGAGACGATTTCCACCGAACTTTCCACGCGCATAGTCGATTTGTTTACGCCGATTGGAAAAGGGCAGCGTCTTTTGATTGTCGCGCCTCCGAAGGCGGGAAAAACGACGCTCATGCAGCACGTTGCGAACGCAATTACGGCAAATCACCCGGAAGTCTACCTTATAGTCCTTTTGATTGACGAACGTCCCGAAGAAGTTACCGAAATGGAGCGTTCGATAAAGGCGGAAGTTATTTCTTCCACATTTGACGAGCAGGCGACGCGCCACGTGCAGGTTGCCGAAATGGTGCTTGAAAAAGCCAAGCGCCTCGTTGAGCACAAACGCGACGTCGTTATTTTCCTCGACTCCATCACGCGTCTTGCGCGCGCGTACAACCAGACCGTTCCCACGTCGGGAAAAGTGCTTTCCGGCGGTGTCGACTCAAACGCGCTCCACAAGCCCAAGCGGTTTTTCGGCGCGGCGCGCAACATCGAAGGCGGCGGCTCGCTGACGATTATTTCGACTGCGCTCATCGAAACGGGCAGCCGTATGGATGAAGTCATCTTTGAGGAATTCAAAGGGACGGGCAACAGTGAAATCGACCTTGACCGCAAACTTTCCGAACGGCGTCTGTTTCCGGCAATCAACATCAAAAAATCCGGCACCCGCAAAGAGGAATATCTGCTTACGGAAAACGAACTGCAAAAATTGTGGATTTTACGCAAAGTCCTCAATCTGATGGAAGACACGGAGATTATCGAACTGCTCATCGACAGAATGCGGAAGTCGAAGGACAACAACGCGTTCCTTGCCAGCATGAACGTCGGCACGGCGGGAATTGACTAACGATGGGCGGCGGTTGGCGGCAGAGAACGGGACTTGAAAGACTTAACTTTGTGCCGCCAACCCCAGTTTGCCGATGGGCAAACTGGCGGAAAACGGCGATTTAGAGTGCGGCGAATACCGCGGCGGGCGGTGAGTGCGCGACGGATACGCTCCAATGCGGAAGAGAGTTTACGGGCGTGAATTCCGCCTGCGCCTGACTGAAGCGGAAAAGGCTGAAAGCCGTTGGAGCGGAAGGCGGGTTACGAACTCCAGTCGCGCCCAAAATAAAAATCGCTTCGCTTGACTGCACGGGATATAATCTGTATCATCTGCCAAATCTTGTGATATTGGTTTGCCTACGGCTGCAGTATCGGGCAAGAATAGGAGTTACCATGAAAAAAGATATTCATCCTGAATACAAATTGACGAAAATTACGTGCGTATGCGGTAATGTTATTGAGACGCGGTCGACGGCGGGCGACATTCACGTTGAAATTTGCTCGGCTTGCCATCCTTTTTACACCGGCAAGCAAAAACTCGTTGATACGGCGGGACGAATTGACCGCTTCAACAAGCGTTACGGCATTAAAGCCGAAGGAAACTAATCCTGTTTATGAAAAGGCTGCTGACTACGGCAGCCTTTTTTATTTTGAGGGACTAAAACTGCATGACGGAAAAAGACGTTTTTCAAGCGGAGATATTTGCCAACCGGCTTCGGAAAAAATACCGGCAGTTGAAGAAGCGGGCACGGAAAAGCGGCGTATCGTGCTTCCGGATTTATGACCGCGACATTCCCGAAGTACCGGTTTCGCTGGACTTATACGAATTCCTGCCGGAAAACGTCCGTACGGCGGCGCAATGCGCGGCGTTTATTGCGGAGCAAAACGCAAAAATCGCTGCCAACGACGCGGAAACGGAACGGGATGCCGCTCTGCGCCGCTATTTTGTGCTCTACCTGTACGAACGCCCTTACGAAAAACCGGCTGATGAGGAGCGGGACTGGCTTAATCTCATTGCGGGTGCGGTAAGCGATGTATTCGGGGCGGAAAGAGAGCGCGTCATCGTCAAGACGCGGCAGCGGCAGCGCGGAGAAAATCAATACGCGCGGGCGGACGCCGCTCGGACAGTCGAAGGGCTTGTTCAGGAATGCGGGCTGCTTTTTGCAGTCAATCTTTCGTCGTATATCGACACGGGACTGTTTTTTGACCATCGGGAATTGCGCTCCGTCATCCGCGCGGAAAGCGCAGGCAAGCGCGTCCTCAATCTTTTTTGCTACACGGGAAGTTTTTCCGCGTACGCGGCGGCAGGCGGCGCGGCTTTTGTCGAGTCCGTGGACTTGAGCAATACTTATCTTTCGCGCGCGCAGGCGAATATGGCGGCAAATGGTTTTTCCGGCGGAAATTACGTTTTTACGCGCGCCGACGTAACGGAGTTTTTAAGCGCGCGGGCAACAGACGTGCAGGGCGGAAGGGCGGCTCCGTTCGACATCATCATTTTGGATCCGCCGACGTTCAGCAATTCAAAAATGACCGAAAACGTGCTCGACATAAATAAGTCGTGGAGCGCGCTTGTCAACGGCTGCATAAAACTGCTTGGCTCCGGCGGCATCCTTTATTTTTCCACAAACAGCCGCCGCCTGCAGTTCGACGGGACAAAAATCGATTCCTCATGCACGGCGGAAGACATTACGGAGCGCACCATTCCGTTTGACTACGCGGGAATGAAGCCGCACCGGTGCTGGCGGATAGAAAAACGGTGATGTGCGGCGGCGCGCTGCCGGCGCGGCAGGCGGAGGTTTCTGACGGGGCTTTTCCAGTCGTCCTGCGGTGCAAGCATAGACGCACGAATAAAAAACTGCGCTTACAGCCGCTTTATCAGCGGGACTTGCAAGCGCAGTTTTTGAGTTAAATTGTATCAACTGTGCCTCATTCACGGATTTTGAACACACAAATATAGCTAATTGACATTAAGAAATGAATTAATTAGTCATAGTTTGCATTATTTTTACAGACTTAATTGTTTTGCTGTCCATTATAATCTATTTTGCTAAGATTCTATAAAAATACGCTTCGGCGGGTAAAACTGTAAACGGCGATTGCAAAAAAACATCGTAATAGGTTAGTAGGAGTGTCAGAGGATCCGAACACTTCGATACATATGCGGAGAGATAAATATAAGGTTATCTTTTTTATTTGTTTCCTTGAGATTGTTTGGTAACTATATTTTCGCTTTTCTTGATGTTATTTTGAGATTTTTTTCGGCTGTACCATTTTAAAAACATCGGCATTATTCTAGTTGGTACTATAGAGGTTCCAAAAATTGTTTGCAAAATATCCAAAACAGATTTGTTTTTTCTACTTCTACAATTTTGGTAGATTTCCATGACGTATTCTACAATCAGGTAGTTGCAGATTTTACAGTTTTGGTACGTATATTTTCATCATAATGCTCTCTTATGCCTATTTTTCTTCCTATCAGACTCAATCCAGCAAAAATTTTAATCCTAGTAATAGAAGAACGTCTACTATAACTCTACCTACATTTATCCAAGTTTCTTAATATTTTCTTTCTTTATTGATTGCTTGACAAAATTACTAGAGGATAATAAATTGAATTCTACTTACATCCTGAAGAAACAGGATAAAAAATATGTGGTACGCTTAATATTTATACTTGGGATACAATGAGAGATATCAAATGAGTCTATTACTTACACAGGAACAAAAAGCCCATACAAAATTAGAAAATTATGTCAAAAATTACAAAGTTTTTATGGATACCTGTAGTATTCTTCAAACCGATAACTTGTTTTGGGAGCATATATATCCTCTTTTAAATAAATATAAAAAAAATATTATAATACCACAAAAATGCATTGAGGAATTAAATAAATTGAAATTATCATCCGAAGCAAAACTTTCCGAAAATGCAAAAAAGAAAATTCTTTTACTTGAAGAATTGCGTACTAAAAAAATAATAGAGATTAGGGGAGAAAAAAATGATAACTTTGCCGACAATGTATTTCAATCAGTTTTTACAAAATTTCGACTCCAACATAATCTTTTGTTAATTACCCAAGATAAAAAATTGGCAAAAGACATTCTTCGGCTTAATGAAATTGAATCACAAAAGTCGCAATATAAAATTGTAGTTAACCAAATCAATAAATATGGATATTTAAGTAATACCATTTTTACTGGAAAGATAGAGCAAAATAATCCGCAAAAAAAGATTAACAAAAATACAAAACTCAATAGTGACAGTATTTTTGAAATATGCACTAAAGTAACAACACTGCCTGATGATACTATACCTGTAAGTTATGTACCTAGTGAAAATATGCCTGTTTATACAGAAAATGGTAATATACAACTTAAAAATAAAATTGCGCAAGGCGGTGAAGGAATTCTCTTCGAAACAAATACACCGTTTGTTGCTAAATTTACTTCAAAGAAAGAAATACACGGCGACGGGTTGAAAAAATTAAACTTATGCTAACTAAAAGAATAAATTATAAAGGCATCTGCTATCCCATTGCTGCTCTATATAATAGAGATAAGCAATTTATAGGTTATTTAATGCCGCGTGCTGTTGGAAAAGAATTACAAAAAAGTATATTTATTAAGCCTTTATTGCTTAAAATTTTTCCAACATGGCAAAAGCGTGATACCGTCGAACTCTGCCTTACTATATTAGATAAAATAAAATATTTACATGACCGAAATATTATTTTAGGAGACATAAATCCACTCAATATTATGGTTAAGTCACCTAAAGAGGTTTATTTTGTCGACACTGATAGCTATCAAATAGAAGATTTTCCTTGCCCTGTAGGTACAATTAATTATCCCGCACCCGAAATTCAAGGGAAGCAATATAGTGAATTTTTAAGAACTATGGGAAATGAAAACTTTGCTGTTGCAACACTTCTTTTTATGATCATGCTTCCTGGAAAACCTCCGTATTCTCAGCAAGGCGGTGAAAATCCAATTAATAATATTAAGAACATGGATTTTTCATATCCATTCGGCGACAACTCAAATAAGAAAACGCCTGATGGACCATGGCGTTATATTTGGAGCCATTTAACGTATGACTTGAAAGAAGCTTTTTATACGACATTCCGTAAAGGTGAAGAGCATTCAACAGAAAATACAAGACTTGCTGTTGAACAATGGATTGCGTTATTTAAATATTATCAGTATCTCTTAGATAGTGGAAAATTTGGAGAACAGGATAAAATGTCTGAAGCGATTTTTCCCACACGGCATAAAAAGAATTCAAATATAAATTATATTACTTGTAGATTATGTCAGGAAGAGATGCCAGAAGAACAGTGTAGAAACGGTATCTGTCAAGCATGTTTAAACGATGGAGAAGAATATAAATGTAAAAAATGTGGCGAGAAATTAAAGTTTACAAATTATCACAAATATATCAAAAAAACACAAAAATATGATTATTGCAAAAATTGCTTCGAAACAGAGCTGAACCGCATCTCTTATTTCACTTGTGTGGACTGTGGAAAAAACTTCTCGCTTTCTCAAAAAGAAATTAACTTTTATAGCAGTAAGGGATACGAGCTTCCCAAAAGATGCAAAGTATGCAGAGATGCAAAAAAGAATAACAACACCGTACAAAATAATAACTGCTCTAGCCAAAATCATTCACTATCAAGATACTCTTCAGGCAGTAGCGATTGCTTTATTACTACTGCTATTTGTGAATATCTAGGAAAATCCGATGATTGTTATGAATTGTCTTTATTGAGAAGTTATAGAGATAGTTGGCTTCAAACGCAACCGGAAGGCATGGAGCTCATTACAGAATATTATGATCGAGCACCGACTATCGTTGAAAAACTAAAAACATCCGATAAATATACTGAATATTGCAAATTATTGTGGAATGACTATTTGCTGCCATGTATTAAATTAATTGAAACTAATAACTATCAAGACAGTCTTAACCTGTACCGGAAAATGGTAACAGATATTTCAATACTATTATTATCTGCCTAGGAGGAAAATATGGCTAGTAATTTATTACGCAAAGAAGAGTTAGTGAATAATCCCACCCCTCGGGTGCCAATTTGTCTGTGTCTTGATACGAGTGGTTCAATGAATGCTATAGACGGCGATTGTGAACTAACAGGGGAAACGTGCGAATCTGATGGGCGTATATGGAATGTCGCGAAAGGAGGAACCACGCGTATTGCTGAGCTGAAAAAAGGCATCGATCTTTTTTATAATGCCATTCGTAATGATGAAACGGCTCGTTATTCTGCGGAGATTTGTATTGTTACATTCGATAACACAGCAAAAAAGATAGTTGATTTTTCAACACTCAATTTACAAGAAGATGTTCCAGAATTGATAGCAGAAGGATATACCTTTATGGGAGAAGGGGTAAACCTTGCACTTGATTTACTGGAAGAACGTAAGCAAGAATATAAAGAAGCTGGTGTCGATTATTACCAACCATGGCTCATTCTTATGTCAGACGGACAACCAGAAGGAGGTTCAGAGTTAGAATTAAGAAATGCTCAAAATCGTACCACAGATTTGGTCAATTCACGAAAATTAACTGTATTTCCTATTGGTATTGGACAAGATGCAGATAAGTCAGCATTAGAAAAATTTTCCCCAAAATTTTCTCCATTAAAGTTGCAAGGATTAAAATTTCAAGAATTTTTTATGTGGCTTAGCAGAAGTGTTTCTAAAACATCTCAATCAACTCCCGGTGAAAAAGTACCATTAGATAAAGACGGTATAAAAAATTGGGCAGACATACAGGGTTGGGATAGCTTAGACTGATTACAAAAGGAGGGGAATACAGCCTTTTGGTATTCCCTATCCATTACAGGAAATTCATATGTGGAACGTAATACAGTGTGCCATTGCAGGACGTGGACATAGTATAGAAGGCAAACCATGCCAAGATAAAACTTTTTCACTTTCAAAAGATAATTGTACGATAGCAGCCTTGGCTGATGGGGCAGGTTCCGTAAGCCATTCTCATTTTGGAGCAGAAAATGTGGTACATCATATTTGTACAAACTTTACATCAAATTTTGATTTCTACTTCCAAGAAAACGATGGAACTATAATAAAAAAAGACATTCTTTCCCGCATTGTAGATTCTTTAAAAATTATTGCAACAGAATATAACTGTATGTTAAAAGATTTAGCCTCAACATTATTAGTTGTTGCAATAAAAGAAGAAAACTATATTCTCTTGCATATCGGCGATGGCGTTATTGGATATGCAAAAAATGGAGAATTAAAAGTAGCATCAAAACCAAACAATGGTGAATTTGTAAATACTACAGTGTTTACAACATCTGAAAATGCTTTATATTCCATGAAATTAATAAAAGGTTCATTAGGAGCAATTGATGGTTTTGTTTTAATGTCCGATGGTAGTGAAACAACGCTGTATCAAAAAAAGGAAAATAGAATTGCACCTGCAATTAAAAGCATTATGAATATGATGCAAATTATTCCGCTTGAAAAAATTCAATCTCAACTCAATGAAAGTTTTAAACAATTAGTCACTCCTGCAACACAAGATGATTGTAGCATTGCAATAGCGGTAAAAGAAAACAAAACCTTTTGCGGCTATGCAAATATGTCAATAATAGAAAAATATTGTTTACTGCAATTAGATTATACTAAAAAAAGTTCTAAAAAACGTTTTCAAAGATATAATGCGCTATTATTCTTTTTAGAAACAGAAAAAAGTCTTAGTAAAAGCTCAACACATATTCATCTCAAACCGAAATATACGAAAAGAAAATATATTAATAAATTATTAGAATTGAACTTAATCGAAAAAAATAAGAAAAACTATAAGACTATATTAATATTGGAAAAGACATATAAATAGCCCTCTGTATCTGTTGGAGTATAAATAGAGGATATATAAAATGTCCGTTTATCTTTTTTATTTCTGAAATTCCTTACGGTGATTTACAGCGGCGCGCTGCCGGCGCGGCAGGCGGAGGCTTCGGACGGGGCCTTTCCAGTCGACTTATGCGGCAAACCAAAGACGCACGAATAAAAACTGCGCTTACAGCCGCTTTATCAGCGGGACTTGCAAGCGTAGTTTTCAAGTTTGAGTTTCTTCTATTTTATTGGCGGATTTCTTTTAAAATCAACGGCTTTGCGTCAGGCGCTTTTTCCGAATACGTTACCGCGTCCGAAAGCTGCTTTTTGGCGTCTTCAAGACAGGCGGCGTCCTTTCCGTAGATTTCCATGATGAGGTCGCCCTTGTTCACAAACGCACCGTGCGCCGCGTGCAAGACCATGCCCGCTTCCGCGCAAACGTTGTCGGTGGTTTTCGCGCGCCCCACGCCGAGCGCAACGCCCGCGGCTCCCGTCTTGTACGCTTCGATTGAAATATAGCCGGATTGCACGGCTTTGAGTTCCGTTTTGTGCGGAGAACGGCGTTTTCCCGCGTCTTCAAGCAGTTTTTTGACAGAACCGCCTTGATCTTCCACATTGGCAAAAAACTTTTCAAGCGCGCGGCCGGAGGAAACGGCTTCTTTGCAAAGCGCCGCGCCTTCCTCCTTGTCCTTCGCCTTGCCACCCAAAACAAGCATTTCCGCTCCGAGCGCGCAGGTCAACTCCATGACGTCCGCGGGGCCTGCTCCTTTTAAGCAGTCGATTGTTTCTTCAATCTCAAGAAAATTGCCGATTTTAAGCCCAAGCGGACTGTCCATAGAGGTGATAAGCGCGGACGCTTTTTTGCCCATGCTGCCCGCGGTTTTTACAAGCGACGAAGCCAGCAATTCCGCATCCGCAGGCGACTTCATAAACGCGCCCGAACCGCATTTTACGTCGAACACGAGCGCGTCCGAGCCTTCCGCAACTTTTTTGGACAAAATGCTTGCCGTAATCAAGTGCACGGACTCAACCGTTCCCGTTACGTCGCGGAGCGCGTAAAGCAAGCGGTCGGCAGGCACAATTTCCTTTGTCTGGCCGGTCATCGCGTAGCCGGTTTTCGCAATGAATTTTTTGAATTCGTCTTTTGAAAGTCCCACGCGGTAGCCGGTAATCGCTTCCAGTTTGTCGAGCGTGCCGCCCGTGTGTCCCAGCGCTCTGCCGCTCATCATCGGGATTTGAACGCCGCATGAAGCGACAATCGGCGCAAGCGGGAGAGAGATTTTGTCCCCGACTCCGCCGGTCGAGTGTTTATCGACGAACGGCCCCGTAAGTCCCGTCGCTTCCTGCCCGTGCAGGTCGTACACGTCGCCTGAATGCAGCATGCAGTCGGTCAACGCTGCCGTTTCGTCAAAGGTCATGCCGTTAAAAAAAATTGCCATCAGCAATGCCGACGCTTGATAGTCGGGAATTTCGCCCTTCACGTACCCGTCGACTAAAAACTTGATTTCCTCGCGGCTCAATTCCGTGTTGGACGAAAGAACGCGGCTCCCATCCGGCTGCGTAATGAACGTTCCGCGTTTTTTTTGAATGACATCCGTTGCTCTCATAAAATTCCTGCTCCTGTTTTTAGAGAATTAAAGCGCGAACCGCACGCGTTTTCTATCAAGCGATATAAAAACTGCCGAAGTTCAGCGTCCGCTTCGTCCGAAATCTGCAATTTCCGCGACTGTACCGGCGAAAGTGCCGAAATTGCCGCAAGATAGCGCATGGATTCGGCGCTCAGCGCAAAAAAAGACTTTCCGCTGCTGCAATCGGCGCACACAAATCCGTTTTCCAGCGAATCGTAGACCGCGCCGCCTGAAAGACTTTTTTTGTATTGTACAGCCGAAACCGCCGAATTGCTATCGAAAAACGATTTTCCGCATTCCGAACACGATTCTGCGGAGGGCTGCACGCCTAAAAGGTGTAAAAACCGCCACAAAAAGCGGATAAGCCCCGTGCGGCAGTCGGCATCCGTCGCGCACAAGTCCAGCCCGTCGATAAAACCATTGACGAGCGTCCAGCACCGTTTTGAATTGCCGGCGCATTTTGTCTTTATCGTAAGTTCCGCCGCAAATGCGGAAATATAGTTTTTCAAGAGGTTTTCGCGGAACGAAAGATGATATTTTTGCACATCGAAATCGGCAATCTTAAACGGCGCAGGCGTTTTTGAGCGCGAAAGATACGCCGTTCCCGCATTCCACGGCGAGACAAGCGCCTTTAAACGGCTTTTCCGCCCGCCGTACATGACCGCGTGAGCAATTCCTTCCGTCTGCGTAAACAGACACACATCCGCATTGCTTGCTCCAAGCGGTTTGACTGAAAAAATAATTGCGGGAACGGTAAGACTGTGCGTCATCGCGGGAAATGTAGCACATCGGGCGCGTTACCGCCAGACGGAATAATTTTATGACACGGCGACTGCACAAGAGGAAGGCTGAACAAGTCTAAAGTCCCCATAATATGCAGCCGGATTAAAAAATTCCTGTGTAATTGCAAATTTGATTTCATATTGATACACTTTGTGCAAAAATCCACGCAAGAGGTTTTCTATGGCTCTCACCCTCGCAGAAAAAATATTGCAGGCGCACATTGTTCCCGACGCCTGTGCCGGCACGCGCTTTGTCAAAGGCGAAAAAATCGTGCGCGGAGACGATATTGCAATCAAAATCGACCAGACGCTGACGCAGGATGCGACCGGCACGATGACCTATCTCCAGTTTGAAACAATCGGCATTCCGCGAGTGAAAACGGAACTTTCGGTGTCTTACGTTGACCACAATACGCTGCAGACGGATTTTAAGAACATGGACGACCACCGCTATCTGCAAAGCATTGCGGCAAAGTACGGACTGTATTTTTCGCGTCCGGGGAACGGCATTTGCCATCAAGTCCACCTTGAGCACTTCGGGAAACCCGGAAAAACGCTGCTCGGTTCGGACTCTCATACGCCGACGGGAGGCGGCATCGGCATGATTGCAATCGGAGCGGGGGGACTTGATGTTGCGGTTGCGATGGGCGGCGGCGCCTTTCACCTTGCCATGCCCAAAATCTTCGGCGTGAAGTTGACGGGGAGCCTCCGGTACGGAGTGGGAGCCAAAGACGTCATTCTTGAAGTGCTCCGGCGGGAGACTGTCAAAGGCGGAGTCGGCGCAATTTACGAGTATTTCGGCAGCGGAGTCGAGAACCTCACCGTCCCGCAGCGGGCGACCATCACGAACATGGGCGCGGAACTCGGCGCAACCACGTCGATTTTTCCTTCCGATGAAAAGACGAAAATCTTTCTGAAAGCGATGGGACGGGAGGCGGACTGGACGGAATTAAAAGCGGACGACAACGCCGAATACGATAAACTCATCGAAATAAACTTAGACGAACTTTCCGCGCTGGCGGCAAAGCCGCATTCTCCTGACGCGGTTACCGACATTAAAAGCATAGCCGGAACGCCGGTAACGCAGGTTGTCATCGGCTCGTGCACGAACAGTTCGCTTGACGACCTTGCAAGCGTGGCGAAAGTCGTCAAGGGAAAGCACATTGCGCCGGGCGTGGAAGCGGGCATTGCGCCGGGGAGCAGGACGACGCTCCTTATGGCGTCAAAGTCGGGGATTTTGGGCGACCTCATTGCGGCAGGCTTCCGGATTTTAGAGAGCGCGTGCGGCCCCTGCATCGGGCAAGGCTTTGCGCCGAACAGCGCGGGCGTTTCCTTGCGGACGTTCAACCGCAACTTTAAGGGACGGAGCGGAACGGCGGACGCGGGCGTCTACCTCGTCTCTCCGGAAACGGCTGCGGCGTCCGCGATTGCAGGCGTTATCGCCGCGGCGGATTTTGCTGACTCGAGCGGCAGTCAAAACGGAACGCACGAAAGTCTGCTTGACGGCAGGGACGAAAGACTTTCTCCAGTCGACATAAACGCTGCTGCAGCCGATGAGGGAATGATTATAAAACCGCTCGGAATTGCAGAGGCGTCTCAAGTCGAAATTATACGCGGTCCCAACATCAAGCCCTGCCCGCCGTGCCCCGCATACGCGCCGTCGCTTAAACTTTCGGTGCTGCTGAAAACCGGCGACAACGTTTCCACTGACGACATCATGCCGGCAGGCTCAAAAATGCTTCCGCTGCGCTCGAACATTCCTGAAATCAGCAAGTTTACGCTGACGCGCCTCGACGAAACCTTTTACGAGCGGTGCGTAGCGATGAACTTCAGCGGCGGCTTTATCGTCGGCGGTGAAAATTACGGACAGGGTTCATCGCGCGAACACGCGGCGCTCGGCCCCATGTATCTGGGCGTCCGCGCAATCATCACAAAGAGTTTTGCGCGCATTCACAAGGCGAATCTTATAAACTACGGCATCATTCCGATTACGTTTGTAAATCCAAAGGACTATGATATAATCGAACAAGGCGGCATTCTTGAGCTTACGAATATCGAAGAAGCGTTGGAGGCGGGCGCGCCGTTTAAGATTCTTTGCGGTTCGGCAGTCATCGAAGGCGTAAACGACCTTGCGCTGCGGAGCCGGAACATACTCAAGCAAGGCGGACTTGCCGCATACACAAGGAACGGGGGCAATTAATTGATTTCAAGCGTACACAACTTAATGGAAGAATACGTAGCCGGACGGATAAACGAACTTTACGACAGGCTTATGGAAAATAATTCCGCGTGGCTTACCTGCGACTGCGAAAACTGCCGCATGGATTCCATCAGTTATGTACTGAACAAAGTCAAACCGCATTACGTCGTTTCCGGACGCGGTATCGTGTACACGGCGCAAATGCTCGACGCGCCGCAGATGAAGGCGGACATCGACGCGCTCGGAATCGAAGCGATACGGACGGTTGCCGCAACGCAGCGCCCCTATCACAAAGAAATGAAAAGCGACTCGAGCGGCGGCAGCGCAATCGGAAATCCGTCGTTCAATTTTCCGATTATCATGGGGACTGTATACAACGGCACAACTTTTGAACCGCTTTCCGACGCAACCGTAACGCTCCGTACCGAAGACGGAGACGCCGCCATGCAGGATACGGCATGGCAAAATCCGAGCAGAACGTTCAATTCAACGAAAGGCACGTTTTCCTTCTGGCCGAAGTCGCTGGCGGCAAGTCAAGTAAATGAAACGCGGAAGTTTCACTTTGCCGTTGAAGTGAGCGCCGAAGGTTTTACAACCGCAAACTACGGCTTTGACGTTATTTCCGTCAGCGACGCGTTTCCGCAATTGAGTATAGAAAATATCGTAAGACTGAAGATAATGGACTTGTATTTGTTTCCGTAGGCGTTGGGCGATTGCGGGCGGCAAAGAAAGTTGTTTTAATGACATAACGGTACGCATGCGGACGGTTGTTATATTGTTAGAATGATGAAACGTTGTTCCGTCCGCACAAGATTTTGCTTATTGCAAAATCCTGCAGAAAACGATGCTTGATAGGCGGTGATTACGTTTAGTGCCGTTCGTGATTGATGAAACGCGTCTTCACACGCAAAAATAGAGCACCTCACGTACCATTGCACGCGAGTTTTGCCGCATAGCAAAATCTCGGGCAGGTGACGACTACGTTAAATCTTTCACACTCCGTTCTCCGCCGCCTGCCGATTCAACTGCAAATAAATCTGGTCTGCCAGTCCAAAACCTGCGTTTTTCGTCATCGCAACGGAATATTCGTCAAAAAGCATGTCTTCGTAGATTTTGCCGCCGAAATCGTCGCCGCCGAGCGCGGACTTCGTAACGGTTTTGCGCATTGAAGAAATCATCTGTTTTACAAAATAAGACTCCAACTCCAAAGCTTTTTCGTATAATTCGCTTGTCTTGTCGATTGCGCGCGCTTTGACGTTTGGATTCGCTTGATTTGCGGCGGCTCCGGTCGGTCGGGCAGCTTTATCAAGCGGACTTTTGTGCGCGCCGCTGAAATCCTGAGTAAAGTCGCCTGAAAGTCGTCCGTCTTTTGCAATCTGCGAACTTGAAAGGGTTGACGTATTCTTTGACTGAAATCTATCCAGTAATTCGGAGAATTTTGCTTTCTCTGTGTTAAGGCGCGCGGCGTTCAACGCTCCTTCGCCCCTTGTAATCGAACTTACCGAATTAATCGTCATATCACACCCCTTCGGATTTTAAAATCGCAGACGGCGTAAAACGCCGCTTTCAACCATTATCGAACTGTTTTTACGCGGACATGAGAAAAAGCGTCCGCCATTCACACTCGATTAGGCAGTTTTTCCGCCGCACTGACCTTACCGCTTGAGATTGACGGCTGTGCTCAGCATATTGTCGGAAGTTTGAATCGCTTTGCTGTTGAACTCGTAGGCGCGCTGAGCGACAATCATACGCACCATTTCGTTGACGACGGAAACGTTCGACATTTCAAGGAATTTATGGCGGATTTCTCCCATGCCCTCAAAACCGGGACGACTGCCGACTGCTCTGCCGCTCGCATTCGTCTCTTTGTAAAGATTATCGCCGTCGGCGGAAAGTCCTATGGCGTTCGGAAAACGGAATATTTCAATCTGCCCCACGTCCACCGGTTCATTCCCTCCGTTCACTTTGACGGAAACGCGACCGTCCTGCGTAATCGCAAGCGTGGAAACGTTATATCCTTCCGGCAAAATAATTTCCGGCTGAAGACGCAAGCCCTCGGAATTGACAATCTGCCCGTTTGAGTCGACTTTAAACGAACCGTCGCGCGTGTACGCGTAACTTCCGTCGAACTTTTGCACACGGAAAAATCCCTCGCCGACAATCGCAACGTCGGTATCGACGCCGGTACTTTGCAGCGAGCCCTGCTTCATAATGCGCTGCGTCGCCGCAAGTTTTACGCCCGCTCCCTGCTGAATACCGACCGGCGTTACGGTGTCTTCCGTTGCAGGCGTTCCGGCAAGTTTTACGTCCTGATAAATCAAATCTTCAAATTCAACGCGCTGCTGTTTAAAACCCGTCGTGTTGACGTTCGACAAGTTGTTTGAAATCGTATCCATATTGTATTGCTGACCGTTCATGCCGGTTGCCGCCGTCCACAAACTTCTTACCATATTCGCACCTCGCTAAAATTCACAAAAATCTTCTTTATATATCGATGGAATTTTTAGAGCGGCTTTGTATACAGCCGCTGGAAAGTCCCTCTGTCTTTTCTTAAATCCCTATTTGAATACCGCAGTCTTCGACCACAGCGTTCCCATCATAGAGTCTTCGCTTGCAATCGACTTTTGATTCGCTTCGTACGCGCGGTTGACTTCAATCATGCGCACCATTTCGTTGACGACGTTGACGTTTGACGTTTCGACATAGCCCTGCAAAAAACGCGGACGCTCATTCCCCTCCGCGATATGCGCAGGCCCTGAAATATCAGTCGACATGTAGAGATTTTGTCCCGTCTTTTTCAGATAGCGTTCGTTGTCGAATCGGACGGTTTTGAAGCGGTCGATAACGTCGTTCGTATCCGCCGCGTATATAACGCCGTCTTCATTCACTTTGAATTTATCGTTTTCAACGCGGATATAGCCGTTTTCGCCGAGCACGGGATAGCCTTCTTTTGTTTCAAGGATGCCCTCTTTGCCGATTAAAAAATTACCGTCACGCGTATAGCGTTCGCCCTGCGGCGTCATGATAGAAAAAAAGCCTTTCCCGCCGAATGCAAAGTCGGTGTTCGCGCTCGTCGGGCGGAACGAGCCTTGCGTAAAGTCGGTGAAATTTTCGTTGGTCTCAACGCCGAGTCCGAGTTTCCCGATGACCGGCGCCGCATCCGCAGACCCGAACGGGGTTTCGTAGACGCCGTCGGCGTTCATGCGCCGTAAAAGCAGTTCCGGAAACGACTTGCTGACGGTAATGTCACGCTTGTAGCCTGCCGTATCAACGTTTGCAAGATTGTTCGCTATCGTATCGAGCCTGTTTTGCTGCGCGTTCATTCCGCTTGCGCCCGTATACCAGCCTCTAATCATGTTCCACCATCCTTCGCCGCCGCACAATGAACAAACGGCCCTGCATTTATAGTAAAATTATCGGAAAATCAAAAACGCGGTTTAGCGTTTGTTTTTTGTGCAGGGAGAATCTGCCGGCGGCGGAGAACGTAGTTTGAAAGATTTAACGGAGTTACCGCCGGCGCGAGTTTTTGCCGCAGGCAAAAACTCGCGGGTAAACGATGTTTGGGGTGGGACGTTTTTGGAACGACGCGGCGATACTTATCGCAATCACACGGCAAGCGGAGCTTACAAAGCGGGTGCGGACGAAAGTTCCGTTATGTCCTTGCGGTACAAATAAAACACGAACCCAATTTCCTGCAAGTTTGCACGAGCAAACTTGAGCGGATGGAAAACAGTTAAGTCATTCAAACTCAATAACAATCAGACGCCATTCTCTGCGAGTTTTGCCGAAAGGCAAAATCTCGTGCGGGCGGGAATGACGTTATGTCTTTCAAACTTATTTCTTTTCC